>JAEEQI010000076.1 GCA_016285215.1 Bacteroidales bacterium
AGATTGTTCGCCGCACATACGACACCATCGGCCGTTTTCTGGTGAATGACATCAGTGCAGGGCATATGGATCCCGAGATGCTGGAGACGGTGGGACGGCTGGGCCTCCCCTACGTGGCTATGCATATGCGGGGCACGCCGGAGAATATGCAGCAGCTCACGGATTATACGGACATTGTCAATGATATCGAGGCTTATTTCCGGGAGTTTGCCCAGAAGGCAGAGGAAGCCGGCATCAAGGAATGGATCCTGGACCCGGGCTTTGGGTTTGCCAAGACCATTGAACAGAACTATGAGTTGATGCGGCGGATGAACGAACTCAAGGAAGCCTTCCCCCAGGAGATCCTGGTGGGCGTATCCCGCAAGAGTATGGCCTATAAAGTTTTGGGCATCACTCCCGAAGAAGCGATGCCCGCAACGCAAGTCTTGAATTTTGCCGCTCTGGAAAGGGGCGCCACCTGGCTTCGTGTGCACGATGTAGCCCCCGCCGTTCAGACGGCCCAACTCTATTCTACAATGTATACGTCGTCTCCCGGGGCGGCAAAGTGATACGTTTCCCGCGCAAAGGTTTCCAGGGTATCCGGATTGTTCCGGAGGTTCTGGATTTCGCGGTCCATCTCATCAATTTCCTCCTTCAGACGAGCCATCTCTTTTTGCTGGCTCTTCTCTTCCATGGTAGCACGGATCCAGGAGAGGACACTGTTGTGAGCAAAGAACAGGAGCCACAGGGCCACCAAGGTGGTGGTCACAATCACAAAGGGAACCAGGTAATTGTGGTCGCTCTTTTTGAGCCAGGCCCATCTGTCCTTCTGCTCTGCCATCTTATTCCACTTCTAAGGTTACCGTATCGATATTACCGCGCTTCTGCTGCATAGGAATGCGGTAGAAGGCCCACAGGCAAGCAACCAAAGCCAGCACGCCTACAACGGAAATAATGGCGTACATATCGGCGGGAATGATGTCAATCCAGTAGTCCGTTTCCTCCAGGGAGGAGAACTGGGACAGCACCACGGCCGTACCGTTGTTGACAAAGTGGATGAGCATAGTGAGCCACAGGGAACCCGTCTTGTAGTACACATAACCCATTACCAGGCCAATACCAAAGGCATTGAGAGCCTGCCAGGGGTTCATATGAATGAGGGCGAAGAACAGGGCGCTCACAACGATGGCCCAACCGGGTTTCATCCTGGTAAGAAGGCCTCTAAGCACCATACCGCGGCACAGCCACTCCTCAAAGATGGGGGCAAAGATGGCGGTGAGCAGGAACGAACTCCAGAGAGGACCGCCTGTCATCCTGGACAGGGTCTCCATAAGGATATCGTAGAACTGCTTCATAAAGCCATTCTGCGTGGTAAGCTTGAAATTGAGGTAGTTGGGATAGTCAAACGCCACCATAAAGCTGTAAGTGAGCACAATGGTGATGAGGACCATCTGCCAGGCCTTAAAAGGGCCGAAGTTGCTGCTGTTGAGCTTGTATCCCGTCTCAAAGAGGCTGTTTCGCTGGCTCTTATGGGCCGCATACATCATAGCCGGGATAAAGGACAGCGGATACACCACCAGCATACTGTAGTCCAGAAGGACCTGCTGGGGGACAAACATCCCGAAGATGGCTACCAGCAGGCTGGCCAGGAGGTTACCTACAAGGAACCATCCCAGGAGGACGAACATTCCCTTCACGCCCGGCACATACCAGGAGTGGTTGGCGTACAGGTCAAAGTTGTTGACTTTTCGGCCTTTCTTGAAAACGGGAACCATATCAATACAAGGGGCTGGGATAAACGCCTTTTTCTACGAGCTCTGCGAACTTGGCCACCACACCCGGACGGTCTTCCTTGTAGGTAACACCGAACCAGCGGGAAGGGGTGGACAGGACTTCGCAGGTACCCTCACCGTTCTTGACAATGACGTCTACCACGTAAGGGATGTAGAATTCCTTCTTGGGCTCGTTGATATTCTTCTCCAGGAAACCCTTGAAAAGGCTGTCACTCTTGGCGAAGTAGTCCGGCGTGAAGCCCCACATATTCATAGAGCAGAGGGCCTTGGCGGCCAGCTCTACGTGGGGGGCACCGGTGGCGGAGTTGTTGCCGTAGACCTTTCCATCGGCCTCTTTGGCAATCTCCAGGTGCTCTACAACGTCTGTAAGGTTGCCCTTGGCGTCGTAGGAGCAGATACCGCGGGATACGCTGCCGTTCTCACTGAGGGTGTTCTCCAGTTCGAAACCGATGATGCAGTACTGGCCCTTGGTGTTGGCGTGGGCGCGGCACCAGTCTCCCAGGATCTTGAAGGACTGCTTGCCGTAGAAATCGTCTCCGTTGATAACGGCGAAGGGCTCGTTGATGACATTGGCGGCCATCATCACGGCGTGGGCGGTACCCCAGGGCTTTACGCGGGTCTCGGGCACGGTGAAACCGGCAGGAATCTTATCCAGTTCCTGGGTCACGAAGACAAACTGGAGGGGCTGCCCGTCTACCGTCTTGACTCCGGCGTATTTCTCTTTCACGGCCTCTTCCATCTGGGCCTTGAACGATTCGCGTACAATGTAGACCACCTTGCCAAAACCGGCTTCCACGGCATCGTGGATAGAGTAGTCAATGATGGTTTCTCCGTGGGGACCCAGGCCGTCCATCTGTTTGAGACCGCCATAACGGCTGCCCATACCGGCAGCGAGAACGAGGAGTGTAGGTTTCATAAGATCGCTTATTTTTTTCTGTTACGTTTTCTTCTTTCACGGACGCGATAGGCGCTTTCTACCATAAGCTGGTCCTGGAAATCTCCGCGGGCTGCCAGCAGGTTGGACAGGCAGATCAGGAGCGGGAAGATAACCGTCCAGCGGAACACCGGACCTTCCATGGTGAAATACAGATAAGCCAGCCAGAGCTGCATACCCAGGGCCATAATGCCGGAGAGCACCGCCAGGCGCATCTGCAGGATGCGGGATTTGTACACCACCAGGGCCAGCACAATCAGAAATGCCACGATGCCCAGGAGGATACCAAAATAGGGGGGCTCGATTTGCCAGTAGCGGGCCGTGATAAAACCGTCCGGCGTTGCCACCTTATAGGCGGTTCCAAAGCAGAGCGCAGCCACCAGGCCGGTGGAGATAAGCAGATACAGGGTCTGGATTCTTTGCCACATAGTTTATTTGTTCTTGTTGTAGGCGTCTACGGCGGCACGCACCTGACCATACTCAAGGAGCATACGCTTGGCCTGTTCATAGTCTGTGATGCCGGTGCCTTCCATAATCATACGGGTTCCGCGGTCTACCAGCTTCTTGTTGGTGAGCTGCATATCCACCATCTTGTTGCCCTTCACGTGACCCAGACGGATCATAGAGGCGGTGGAAATCATATTGAGGATGAGCTTGGCCGAAGTACCCGACTTCATACGGGTAGAACCCGTCACAAATTCGGGGCCCACTTTGGCCACCATAGCCACCTCTGCGGCTTCTGCCACGGCGCTGCCTTCGTTGTTGGTGATGGCGCCGGTGAGCATACCGAACTCACGGGCTTTCTTGATGGCACCCACCACGTAGGGGGCTCCGCCGGAAGCGGTGATGCCCACCAGCACGTCGTTGGGAGTGAGGTTGAATTCCTGCAGGTCCAGCCAGCCTTGTTCGGCGTCGTCTTCGGCCCCTTCCACTGCATTGCGGATGGCTCCGTCTCCACCGGCCATAATGCCAATGAACGTATCCAATACGCCATAGGTGGGCGGGATTTCAGAGGCATCCACGATGCCCAGACGGCCGGAGGTACCGGCACCCGTATAAAAAACGCGGCCGCCCTTGGGAACGCGTTCTACAATTCCGTCTACAAGTTTTTCAATAGCGGGAATGGCTTCTGCCACGGCCACGGGCACGCGGCGGTCTTCCTCATTGATGCCTTCCAGGATTTCCCGGGTTGTCATAGCATCCAGGTGTTCGTAATAAGAGCTTTGTTCTGTGGTTTTCATGGTTCACACAAAAATAGTATGCGAAGTTACTCAAAAAACTCCGGATATACCAATTTTTGTAATATCCTTGAAAATACCTAACTTTGCAAACTTATATGAAAACTGCAATTACCGAGCTTTTGGGGATTGAAAAGCCCATCTTTCAGGGAGGTATGGCCTGGATAGCCGATGCCCGCTTGGCCGCTGCCGTATCCAACGCCGGTGGCCTGGGCCTCATTTCGTCCATCAATGCCGGTACAGAAGCGGTACGCAAAGAGATTCGGCTGGCCCGGGAACTCACCAACAAGCCCTTTGGCGTCAATATTATGCTGGCCGCCCCCAACGCGGCCGATATTGCCGCCCTGGTGGTAGAAGAAGGCGTGAGCATCGTAACCACCGGCGCCGGCTCCCCCGCCCCCTATATGGAGGCCTGGAAAGCGGCCGGCATCTGTGTAATCCCCGTGGTGGCATCGGTAGCCTACGCCCGCAAGATGCAGGAGCTGGGAGCCGCCGCCATCATAGCCGAAGGTGCAGAATCCGGAGGCCACGTGGGAGAGCTCCACACCATGGCCCTGGTACCCCAGGTGGTAGATGCCGTAGACATCCCCGTCCTGGCTGCCGGCGGTATTTTTGACGGACGCGGCGCAGCGGCTGCCTTTATGCTGGGAGCCTGCGGCGTACAGGTGGGAACGCGTTTCCTGGTGGCCGAAGAGTGCTGCGTGCACCCGGTGTACAAGGAGCGCCTCATCAAGGCCTCCGACATTGGGACCATGGTCACCGGCAAGAGCCTGGGAGATGCCGTGCGCAGTCTCAAGACGCCCTTCTCCAAGCAGTTTGCCAAGATGGAGGCCGATCCTAACGTAACGGACGACGAAATCCGCGCCTTTGGCACCGGTTCCCTCAAGAAGGCCGTCTTTGACGGAGACCTCTCCGGAGGCAGTTTCCTGGCCGGAGAAGTATCGGGTATGATTACCCGCATCGAGCCCGCCGCCGCCATAGTGGACGATATCATTGGCGGGGCCCAAAAATGCTTGTCAACAGCCTATCAACTGATTAATAATTAGATAATATATGGAACCGAAACGTGTAGTGGTAACCGGCATGGGTGTTATTTCCTGCCTGGGAAATGATGTAGACACCTACTGGAAGAACTTGATTAACGGAGTCTGCGGCATCAAATACGTGGAAGCCTTCAAGGACATGCCTGTCACCTTTGCCGGCAAAGTGCAGGATTTCAATGCCGAAGATTACGGAATGGACAAACCCTTCATCCGCAAGCAGGACAACTTCACCCTCTACGGAATGGCCGCCGCCTGGCAGGCTATGAAGCAGTCCGGTCTGGTGACCGAAGGCGAAGGAAGCAATATCGATCCCTTCCGCCTGGGCGTTTACGTAGGTTCCGGTATCGGCGGTTTCGAGGTCCAGTTCCGCGAGACCCAGAAGATGATTGAAGATCCCACCGGCAAGTGGATTTCTCCGCTGTTCATTGCCACTATGATCTCCAACATCGCCGCCGGCCACATTGCCATCAAGCACCAGGCCAAGGGCCCGTGCCTGGACATTGTGACGGCCTGCGCCACCTCTTCCCACTGCATTGGTGAAGCCTTCCGCGCCATCCGCCACGGCTATGCCGACGCCATCATCGCCGGCGGAGCCGAGCACGCCTCCATTCCCATTGGCGTGGCCGGTTTCTTCAACGCCAAGGCCCTTACCCGTGCCACGGATCCCGCCTACTCTTCCCTGCCCTTCAACGCCAACCGTCAGGGCTTTGTGATGGGTGACGGCGCCGCCGTGCTCATCCTGGAATCCCTGGACCACGCCCTGGAGCGCGGTGCCACCATCTACGGAGAAATGGTAGGTTACGGCAACACCTGCGACGCCTACCACGCCACGGCTCCCCGTCCGGACGCCAGCACCCAGGCCCAGTCCATCAAGGACGCCCTGGCCGAAGCCGGCTTTGACGCAGCCAAGGACAACCTGTATATCAACGCCCACGGCACCGGCACCAAGCTCAACGACGTGGCCGAAACGTTAGCCTACAAGGTGGCTATGGGAGACTACGCCTACAAGGCCCACATCTCCTCCACCAAGTCTATGACCGGACATATGTTTGGCGCCGCCGGCGCTGCCGAGGCCATCGCCACCGTCCTGGCCCTGAAGGAAGGCATCTGCCCGCCCACCATCAACCTGGATGCACCCGACCCTGAATGCGACCTGGACTACACGCCCAACGTGGCCGTCAAGACGGACCTCACCCTGGGCATCTCCGATTCCTTTGGCTTTGGCGGTCATAACGCCTGCGTAGCCTTCAGACCTTATAAGGGATAATGAACAAGGAAGAGATCAAAGCCCTCATCCCCCACCGGGAGCCTATGCTCCTGCTGGACCGGACGGAGATGGGCGATAACGGAGTGGGCCACGCCTGGTTCCAGATTCCGGAAGACCCTTTCTTTTGCCGGGGACATTTTCCCGGTAACCCTATTGTGCCTGGCGTGATTCTCTGTGAGATTATGGCCCAGAGTACCTGTCAGCTCTTCCCGGAGGTCTTCAAAGATCATCTGATGGTATATCGTGGTTTAGACGGTGTCAAGTTCCGCGGACAGGTCAAGCCCGGAGATCTCTGTGAGATCACCTGCACCCTCCTGGAACAAAAAGGCAGCCTCTACGTATGCGAGACTGCCCTGTCGGTTTCCGGAAAGCGTTGCGCCCAGGCTCAACTCACCTTGGCCGCCGTTCCCAAATAAGCTATTCGTGCTTGAATAATCTGTCTTCGGCCAGCTTCTCCCATTTGGTACCGGGGCGGCCGTAATTGGCGTAGGGGTAGATGGAGATGCCTCCGCGCGGGGTAAAGAACCCGGTTACCTCCAGATACTTGGGATCCATCAGCTTTACCAGGTCTTTCATAATGATGTTCACACAGTCTTCGTGGAAGTCTCCGTTGTTGCGGAAGCTGAACAGATACAGCTTGAGGCTCTTGGATTCCACCATCTTCACGTCCGGCACATAGCAGATACGGATTTCTGCAAAATCCGGCTGGCCCGTGATGGGGCAAAGCGTGGTGAATTCAGGGCAGTTGAAACGGACCCAGTAGTCGTTGTCCTGGTTCTTGTTCTCAAACGTTTCCAGCACGTCAGGGTTGTAGGTCTGGCTGTAGACGGTCTTGCGGCCCAGAGCCTTTACTTCTTCTCTCTTTCTGGCCATTATGCTTCCTCCCCTGCTTCTTTGAGACGTTCTGCGTTTTCTGCAATCTGCAGCTGGTCAATGCACTCCTGGATGTCTCCGTCCATAAACACGGGCAGGTTGTACATACTCCAGCCAATGCGGTGGTCCGTTACGCGGCCCTGCGGATAGTTGTAGGTGCGGATCTTGGCGCTGCGGTCACCGGTGCTCACCATAGTCTTACGCTTGGCGGCAATGCCGTCCAGGTATTTCTGGTGCTCCATGTTGTACAGACGGGTACGGAGCTCTTCCATGGCGCGGTCCAGGTTCTTGAGCTGGGAGCGCTCTTCCTGGCACTGCACCACAATACCGGAAGGGATGTGGGTGAGGCGCACGGCCGAATAAGTGGTGTTCACGCCCTGACCGCCGGGGCCGGAGGCGCAGAAGAGGTCTTTGCGGATATCGGCCGGATTGAGTTCGATATCAAACTCACCGGCTTCCGGGAACACGGCCACGGAAGCGGCCGATGTCTGGATGCGGCCCTGGGTCTCGGTCTGGGGCACGCGCTGTACGCGGTGCACGCCGGACTCGTATTTCATCACGCCGTATACGCCGTCGTTATTGGAGGAGAGCTTGAATACAATCTGCTTGTAGCCGCCGGAGGTGCCGGGAGCCTGGTCTGTGATTTCCAGCTTCCAGCCGCGGCGCTCCGCAAAGTGCTGATACATGCGGAAAAGGTCTCCGGCAAAGATGGCGGCTTCGTCACCGCCGGTACCGCCGCGGATTTCCACCATGGCGTTCTTGCTGTCGTCCGGATCGGCCGGGATGAGGAGGAGCTTGATGTTCTGCTCCATCTCCGGGAGCTTGGGCTCTATCTGGGCTATCTCGTCCTTGGCCATCTCCTTGAGGTCCTCGTCCTTCTCGTTCATAAGGATGTCCTTGGCCTGCGCCAGCTCATTGACCAGACGCTCGTACTCGAGACCGGCGGCAATGATGGGCTGCAGCTCCTTGTAGTCCTTGTTGAGCTGGACGAACTTCTTCATATCGCCAATCACTTCCGGATCGGCCAGCTGCTCTTCCAGCTTCTTGTATTTATCCTGAAGGCTCAGAACCTTCTCCAACAGCGTATTCTCTGCCATAGCAATTGTATTTTAGCCTGCAAAGATAGCAAAATTATCTGAGATTCCCTTATTTGGCCGATTCGAGTAACTCCAGAAGCATCAAGCCCTTAGCTGTAAGCAGGCATTTTTGGCGAGGATGACGCGGCTTGTCGGGGTACTTGTCGGGGTGGAGAGATTAGGCTGGTTACTCCATTCAGGAGCGGGATGAATGTGCAAATACCGGTTGCCGCGTTTGCAGCGGCAAGCGCCACAAGGCCGATTTTGTGCAAACGTGGCAAGGAAAACGGGCTTCCGGGCCGAAATGCCGGCCGCGTTTGCAGCTGCAGGCCGCAGAACGCAGTTTTTCCGCAAACGCGGCAAAGTGACAGAAGTCAGGACGAGGGCGCCGGCCGGGATGCGGGGGCGCAAAACGGAAGAGACCACCGGCGGGGAGGCGGGTGGTCTCTTGCGGTTTTGTCCGGGCTGATGGGGATTGGGACTATTTGTGGGTCAGCGTCCACTTTGTCATATTAAGACAAGCCATCCGTCATTACGGTGTAGTCGGGTGAATGTACATCTCCGCCCCCCAATCTTCGACTGTCAGGCCGGAACCTATGGTCACGGTGCCGCAAGTCCCGCTAGCGCTCCGGCCTATACAGTAATTCGCAGATTCTCCTTTTTGGGCTCGGATGAAGGTGATGCCCGCCCCGATGGTGATGTTGCCGCAGGTGCCAGCTCGGCCGCAGCCGATTCCCGCAGCCCGTTCTCCGCCGATGGCGCCGTCATGCAACCAACCTCCGTAATCACCTCCAATCTGTCCGCCGCTGATTTCAATGTTGCCGCAGGAACCGTCACCTCCGCAGCCTATGCCGGCAGCAAAGTTACCGCCCGTGGCGCTTTTAATGACGCCACCGGTGATCCGGATGCCGTCGCAAGAACTATGGCCGCTGCTGCCGATGCCCGCGGAATACTGGCCGCCCGTGGCTACGATAACGCCGCCTGCAATGATGATGGTGCCGCAGTTGATGCCCGTGTCCGTGCTGTAGATATATCCGCCGCCGATGCCGGATCCGGTGCCATTATAGCCGTAGGCACTAAGCCCGCCCGAGCCGCTGATGGTAAGCGTGCTTCCCTTCGGCACAAAAACGGCGGGATAACTGCCAGAGCTGACAAAAAGATCGTTATAAGAGCCGTCCGCCAGAACGATGTTGGCATCGCCCAGGCAGTGGAGGGGTGCGTAGTCACATTCAATGGGAGAAGAGAAATTAACGCGATTCAGGGTTACTGTGGCACCGTCGGGAATGGTGATATAACCTCCCCCAGAATCGAAACTCCCGGAGATGATGTCTTTATCTACAGCGGCAAGAAAATATACGTCGTTTCCATCGTGGGTTGTGACATTATCGAGGACAACACTCCTGTTCATCTTCAGATTCACGGGATACATATTGTTCTTGGCGAGGGCCTTGCCGGTGACGGAACGCGTATAGGTGTAGGTGCCGTCCGTGGCGGTGAAAGTGAGTTCCTGGGTGTCGGCTACGGGGAGCATGGCCACGTAGATGGGACCGGTAAGGTTGGTGGCCGGCGAAGCAGGCGCGATGTCATAAGTGTTGGTGCCGTCCGTAACGGAGAATGCCGTCAGGTCGGTGGTGATGGCCGTTCCGCCCCAATTCTTGATGGTGAATTCGCCGATGGCGAGCTGGTTGCTGAGCAGTGCGCTGGCGGGAAGTTCCAAGCCATTGAGCGTGCCGTCAAAGACCGCCAAGTCGTAGCTCCCGGCCAGGGTGGCCAGGGTGCCGTCCTGGGCGCTGAGATTGGTGAAATCAATGGTATGGGCATCGTCGATAGGGTTGGCCGCGGCAATGGTGGCCAGGGCCATCGAGGCAGGATAGATGTAGCGAATGGTGCCGTTCTCTGCCGGGGTGTCGAGCGTTACCGTGATATCGGCCTTCTGGCCTTCCTCTCGGATGTCGTCAATGGTCAAGGCATTACTGACGGCCTTGGCCGTGGTGCCGCCTTCCTGCGTGTAAATAACGGCAATCTGGTCGCCTACGGCAAAGGTCTTCGCACCGGTTGCGTCCAGAGCTTTGGTGGTGGCACCGAGACCTACGGTAGCGGTAAGGGTGACGGTTTTCCCGGTGGCGGGGACTTCCTCCGGGGTGTCCAGCTGTTCTTTGAGGCTGTTGCAGCTGATGGTGAGTGCGCCCATAGCGAAGAGGGCGGCAATGCTCAGGAGTTTGTGAGTCTGTGTCATGGCTTTCTTCGTTTTGGGGTTCATTACCAGTCTTCTTCTGTGTTACGGTTGTAACTCTCGGTTCCGCCGCTGCCGCAGATGACGCCTTCAATCTTGACCTCGAAGATGAGGACTGAAGGGGTTTGGTAGGTTTCTTTGTTAGTGTCCATTGTTAAATAAGGTTTACTCACTCTTAAGATAATACGCCTTGCCGGCGGGGATGGTACTGCCAGTGTATGAATAGAAACCCAGCGTTTCTCCGGAGACGTTCAATACATATACAGTTCCGGCGGGTTTGTTAACGGCGCCATTACAGCCCAACAGGATATTCCCTGCATGGGGAGAGACCTCGGTAGAAGCCAGTATTGTGAGACTAACGCTGGGTGTATCGGCCACAATAATGGCTGCTGTGCCGGCAGGAATCACGCTGCCATCAGTGCCTATCAAATGGAGCACCACGCTGGAACCGTCCAGGCAGGCAGTGTAGGCCTTGGCGCCTTCCGGAAGCTGGTAATGAAATGCGTCTAAATAAAAGGTAGTAACGTATTTAGATTCGCCAAAGACAGTGGCAGATGTGGCGGTAAGGAGGGTACTTCTCAGATACAGAAGAGATTCTTTCTGGATATTGTAGTCCGAGAGTGTTTTGCCTTCATACAGCACAATGTTATTGCTAACGAGCAGCTGAGTATCAGACGGGACACCTTCCTTTTCCTGTATTTTTGCCTTGATAGCCTCAATACTGTCTGTGGGTTCCACTTCCAGCGTGATGGTTTTCCCAGTAAGGGTTTTGACAAAGATCTGCATGG
>JAEEQI010000077.1 GCA_016285215.1 Bacteroidales bacterium
GAAGGCCCGGCGGGTGAATTCTCCGGGTTCCGCAAAACGGGCACCGGCTTTTAAAAGCAGGCCGATGAGCTCAGATACTATATAGGAAGAAGCATGTGTGGAGATTTCCACACTGTCTTCTCCCGTATAGCTGTGAGGAGCCCGGAAGACGGAAACCAGGACCTCGTCCAGCAGGGAAGAGTCACTGTATACCCTGCCGAAATGAATGGTATAGCCATCTGAATCTGAAATGGTTCCGGAATTCAATTGAACTACCGCATCAGCAATACGGAAGGTATCCGGACCACTGATGCGGATAATAGAAATTGCACCGGTTCCAGGAGTGGTAGCCGGTGCAACTATAGTGTCCTGATAGGAATTAATCATACCGTCCAAACTTGGACATATTGTCTACCAATTCCTTGTTGGTCTTGAATTCGTCCATATGCTGCTGCATCCAGGTCATAGCCTCTACGGGGTTCATATCGGCCAGGAGCTTGCGCAGGATCCAGATACGGTTGTTGGTATAGGCATCGTACAGGAGGTCGTCTCGGCGGGTGGAGGACAGAACCAGGTTCACAGCCGGGAAGATGCGCTTGTTGGAGAGGTTGCGGTCCAGCTGGAGTTCCATATTACCGGTACCCTTGAACTCTTCGAAGATCACGTCATCCATCTTGGAGCCGGTTTCCGTAAGGGCCGTGGCCAGGATGGTGAGGGAACCGCCGCCTTCAATATTACGGGCGGCACCAAAGAAGCGCTTGGGTTTCTGGAGGGCGTTGGCATCTACACCACCGGTGAGAACCTTACCGGAAGCGGGCTGTACGGTATTGTAGGCACGGGCCAGACGGGTAATGGAGTCCAGGAGGATCACTACGTCGTGGCCGCATTCTACCAGGCGGCGGGCCTTGTCCAGTACCATATTGGCCACTTTGACGTGGCGCTCGGCGGGTTCATCGAAGGTGGAGGCCACTACCTCGGCCTTTACACTTCTCTGCATATCCGTCACTTCTTCCGGACGCTCGTCAATGAGGAGAACAATCTCGTAAACCTCCGGATGGTTGTCTGCAATGGCGTTGGCAATGGCCTTCAGGAGCATGGTCTTACCGGTCTTGGGCTGTGCCACAATAAGGCCGCGCTGGCCCTTACCAATGGGGGTGAACATATCTACCACGCGGATGCTCTGGTCTTTCTCGTGTCCGTGGCCCAGGAGGTTGAATTTCTCCGTGGGGAAAAGGGGAGTAAGGAAGTCAAAGGGAACGCGGTCTCTTACAAACTCCGGCGTACGGCCGTTGATGAATTTGATCTTGACCAGCGGGAAGTATTTGTCTCCCTCGCGCGGAGGACGGATTTCACCGGTAACGGTATCTCCGTTCTTGAGGGCGTTCTGCTTGATCTGCTGCTGGGATACGTAAATATCGTCCGGGGAATTGAGATAATTATAGTCACTGGAGCGGAGGAAACCGTAGCCGTCGGGCATAATTTCCAGAACGCCTGTAGCTTCTACAGAACCCTCGAATTCCACCTTGGGAGGCCTCTGGGGCTGCTGCTGGGGCTGTTGGGCCGGCTGCTGCTGTTGCTGAGGCTGGTTCTGATTATTCTGCTGGTTCTGCTGTTTCTCCTTGCGCTGACGCTTGCTGTTTTCCTTCTTCTCGCGGATTTCTTCCTTCTGGGCTTCGTCTTCCTTGAGGTCGTCAAAGAGGTTGTGGATAAACTGCTTGCCATCCACTTCTTCGGGCTTCTTTTCGGCCTGTTTGGGGGTCTGCTCCACTACTGCCTGGGCGGCAGCGGCTTCTGCCTCTACCACGGCCTTGGGCTTGCGGCCGCGCTTTTTAGGGGTCTTGGGGGCTTCTTCGGCCACGGGTGCCGGGGTCTCGGGCTTTACCTCAGGCTTGGCCTCCTGCTTGGGCTGCTCGGCGGCGGGCTTTGCGGCCTCCTTCTTGGGACGACCACGCTTTTTGGCCGGCTTGGGCTCTGCAGGTTTCTGGGACTCGATGATGGCCTCGGTATCCAGAATGGTGAATCCCAGCGTGGGGAGATCCATTTTGGCGGCACCTTTGATGTTCAGTTTTTCACCAAGCGCTCTGAGCTGTTCTTCGCTCATAGCGTTCAATTCAGACAATTTATGGGGCATAAAAATCTTGAATATATTTCAATAAAGAAGGCTTCCCGAACGGAAAACCAATGCAAATATAGCTAAAAAAAGGAAAACAACAAGCGCTAACGCAAGATGTTGTCCATATAACTGTCGGATTTCTTGAATTTAAGGAGATCGGCCAGGGCGGAGGCGTTGGCGGCAATGCGGAAGCTGTACGACTTGTACATACCCATAGGCACCCAGGATACGGCAATATTGAAGCAGTGGAGGTCGTAGGAGGCACTGAACTGGGTAGAAGTAAACTTCATAGCCATAAAGTCAAAGCCGCTGCTGGCCTGGATGCTCAGACGGGGCGTGAGCTTGATACTTCCGTTGATGCTCAGGGTCTGGGTAATATTTCTCTTGGTTAGCAGTTCCTGCGTGGTGGCCTGATAAGAATAGCTCTTGGAATAACTGAGAGAATAGTTGAAACTGAGCGACCAGGGGGCGTTGGGGTTCATATAATACAGGTAGCCACCCGGAATGTACTCTCCGGTAACGGGATGATAATAGATGCGCTGGTATGCGTTGGCATCGGATCCGGATCCCGCCTGCTTGCCGTCATTACCGTTGATGGATCCCTTGCCGCTGATGGTATAGGAGGCCGAAAGGGAAGCATTGGTCAGACGCAGCGGAACACCCTTGACCGCTACGTTGAACTTGTTGATGCGCTGACCCTTCTCGTTGATGGCGTAAGGGTCAAAATTGAGGTTACCGCTCAGGTTGATCTTGTTGAACAGATTGGTAGAGGCCGTAATACCCACGTTCTGCATTCTCATTGAGTCGGCCAGGAAATTGTAGCTGGTGTTGATGGTAAGCTGATCCAGCAGCTTCACCTTCTTGGAGCCCGTTCCCGTGGTATCCTTGAGGTCTCTTACCTTGGCTTCCAGGTTGTTACCTATGGAGAGGGACATAGTGGCACTCTTTCCGCGGCCGGGAGCCGATACGGAGTTATGCTGAGACAACTGGTAGATGTTGTACATAGCCGCCTCGTGATAGGTTCCCTTCTTGTCGTAATACGCATCCAGGGTACGCCAGCCATTGAAAGCCGTGCCTTTTTCCGGACTCAGGTTCAGGGATATGGAAGGGGAGATGACGTGTCGGATGGCCTGCACTTTGCGGTGCTTGCCAAAGTTGAACATACCATAGATACGCGTACTCATTGACATACTTCCGGAGTACGTATGCGTCATTCCAAAGGTATTGAAGGCCTGGCCTTCATCCTTGACCACCTTCTGGGCAATCACGTCATTGCCGTCTTTATCCCTTACCATAACGGGATTGCCGGCTTCGTCCACTTCTTCGGCCAGATACTGGTCTCCCTTGGAGAACATCCAGTTCATGCCGTACGAGACGCTGGGCGTTACGTTGATGTACTTGAACAGCGTAAAGCTGGGCAGGCCAATCTGGAAGTTATGCGTCATGCCGTTTTTCATGGTCTGGAGAGCCTTGGTGGACAGGGAGTCTCCAAATTCCTTGACGCGGTAGACATTGCCGTTGGCATCTTTGGCCGTCTTGTAGGTTCCGTCGGGATTCATCACATAATCCTGCAGGTCCCTCATCTTGAAATTGAGGCGGTTCTGGAACGAGGTGGAATAACCGAAGGAAATCTTTTCATAGGCCTTTTCCTTGCCCACGCGCTGCTTCTGCTTGAAGGGATAGAAACGCGTTACGTTAAAGGTAATATTGGGCAGGGTGAAGGAGTAGCTGGAGTCCCTGGTGTTCTGGTTGTGCATAGCGTTCACGCTGAGGCTGAACTTGCCGTTCCAGTTATGGGAGTAGGAAATGGACGATCCAATCTGGTTTTGCTGGGCTTCCTGCACCGAACGCGCGTTGTAGCGGTTGTTGGACGGGCTGGAGAAGTTGACCGAAGCCGTGAAGGAAGTTCCGGGATGGGCCTTGGAATCCATTGAATGCGACCATTTGACGCCAAAGTTCTTGGACTGGACAAAGTCTGCACTGCCTTTTTCACCGGACTGGTCGTTGGAATAGGAAAGGCCGAAGTTACCGTTGAACTTGTAATTGACCTTGTAACGGGAATTGATGTCCACGGCCCAGGAACCCAGGGTGTAGTAGTCTCCGGTAACGGACAGATCGAAATAATCTCCAAACACGAAGTACATACCGGCATCCCTCATAAAGAAACCGCGGGCCTGCTCTTCACCAAAGGTAGGGAGCAGCAGACCGGTGGCACGGGTGGGCTTTTTGGGCACAAAGCCAAAAGGAAGGCCGATGGGAACCGGAACACCGGCCACCACGGGCCACGCAGGGCCGAAAACCGTCTTCTGGGAAGGCTTGGTAATGACCTTGGCCATACTGAGCTTGAGGTAGTAGTGCGGCTCTTCCAGGTCACAGACCGTATAGATACCGTCGCGGAGGTTAATGGACTTGTCCGGCATCATCTTGATGCGCTTGCCCTGCAACAGACCCTCCGATTCCTTGGTAATCATATTGGTGATACGCGCCTTCTGGGTGGTGAAGTTGTAGCGGAGCTCGTCCATTTTGTAGTTCTGCCCTCCTTCCGTCATTTCCGGAAGGCCCACCATTTCTCCGGTGGCCGGGTCCTTTCGGCCCCTTGCGTACACCGTATTGTCCAACATATTGTATTCCAGATAATCTGCCGTAAGCTTCATATTCTGGTAGGTGACGGTAGCGCCTCCGTAATAGTAAATCATACGCTTACCGTCCGTGAAATCCGTGATAATGGAGTCTTTGGCCGTGGTAAAGGCCGGGCGCTCCAGCGAACTCTTGTGCAGGAGGTCCAGGGAGTCTGTCTTGGCGGTTTTGACGGAGTCTGCCCGGGCCAGGGAATCCGGCAAGGAACGTGTCACAACCTCTTGGGCGCCAGCCGGTAGCTGCAGGGCTGCCAGCAGGAGCGTCAAGACATTGAGATATAGAAAAAACTTCCTTGTCATTGGATTATTTTTGCTATTTTTGTGCAAAATATAACTTACAAAAATACTACTTATTCCATAATATACAAAACTGCATCCGTATATGAAGCCGTTTTTTCGTCAGTTCCTATCCCTGCTGAGCCTGTCGCTCCTACTTGCAATCCCTATGCCTGTAAGGGCGCAACGGAACGCGGTACTCAAACTCAAAACCGTGGTAATTGATCCCGGTCACGGCGGCAAGGATGCAGGGTGTGTGAGCCGCGACGGAAAAACCTACGAGAAAACCATTACGCTGGATATCGCCAAACGGCTGGCCAAGAAGATCCAATCGTCCTATCAGGATGTAGATGTAATCCTGACCCGCACCGACGACCGCTTTGTAGAGTTGGAACAGCGCGCCGTCAAGGCCAACAAGGCAGACGCCAACCTGTTTATATCCATTCACGTCAACTCCATCGGAGGCTCCGCTACATCGGCCAAAGGCTTTTCCATACACGTGCTGGGCCAGTCGGCCAAAAAGGGAAACGACCTCTTCTCCAAGAACCTGGACCTGGTCAAGCGGGAAAACTCCGTGATTATGCTGGAAGACGATTACAAGACCAAATACCAGGGCTTTGACCCCAGCGACCCGCAGTCTTATATTATCTTCAGCCTGATGCAGAACGCCCACCTGAGCCAGAGCCTCGCCTTTGCCGAAGACGTGGCCGATGCTATGTCCCACGGTCCCATCACCAACAACCGGGGTATTTCCCAGGATCCTTTCTGGGTGCTTTGGCGCACGGCTATGCCTTCCGTACTAATAGAGGTAGGATTTATGTCCAACCCCAATGACCTGGCCACTATGCGCAGCCCGGAAGGCCGAGACGCCATAGCCACCAACATTTTCAATGCATTCTGGGCTTTCAAGACCCGTTACGACAAATCCTTGAACAACGAGGCGGTTCCCGCCAAGGTACAGCAGGAAGAAAAGCCTGTGGTGGTGGAAAAGCCCGTGGAAGAAGAGAAGCCGGCTGTAGTGGTTGTAAAGCCCGTAGAAGAAGAGAAACCCAAGGTGGAGGTAAAGCCCGTGGAAGAAGAGAAACCTAAGGTGGAGGTTAAACCCGTAGAGAAACCTGCAGAGAAGCCCGTCCAGAAACCTGAATTGGAGAAGAACGAGAAGAACGATATATATTATGGCATCCAGGTGGCGGCCGTGGGCAAGAAGGCCGACGCCACCAGTTCCTTCTTCAAGGGATTTAAGCCCCTCGAACTGTACAACGGCAAGCTTTACAGGTATATAGTTTACCCCAGTCCATCGCTGGCCGAAGTAAAGAAAAAATTGCCGGAAGTAAAGTCGAAATTTAAAGAATGTTTTATAGTAAAAGTAGAGAACGGAATCACATCTCCCGTTCACTGATTTTTCCTTGTTTCAAAGGCCTTAAAAGGGGATAAAACGCAAAGTGCTTAATTTAGAAATCTTCAAAAGTAGATACCCCGTCTACAAAAGGTGTAACAGCACTTATGCCTCGTAAGTTGTTCAAAAACAACGGTTTGCAAAATAGGACTTTTTAGTCGTCCCGTTTTTCAATTTATGAATAAAAAAATTAAAAAACAATAGCGACGACAATTTTTTTTCAAGAATTTTTCCTCCATATTTGCAAACAAATAAGCTAAGGACAACACTGAAATTTTCTTTTCCCCTGATGAACAACCAGGAAAGACATATTGCGGTATGGAATAACTGTCTGCAGATCATTGAAAACAACATTGATCCGCAGCAGTTCAATACCTGGTTCAAACTCATCCGGCCCGTGTCCCTGGAAGGAGCCAAGCTCACCGTTGAGGTGCCTTCGGATTTCTTCCGTCAGTACATTGAAGATGCTTATAAGGAACTGCTCCGGCTCACCATCAAGAGAGCCATAGGCGCAGAAGGTCAGCTCTTCTATCTGGTCCGTCCGGTCCAGAACAAGGAAGGGATGGTTCTTCCCGCCAGCCAGAGCGCCGTTCCCACCAACAATCCGGTTTCCGTTCCCACGTACCAGCCGGCCGGCCGCCCCAGCCCCTTCGTGTTCCCGGGCGTGCAGCGCGTCAAAATCAATCCCCGCCTCAATCCGGTTTACTGCTTTGGCAACCTGATAGAAGGGGAGTGCAACAAACTGGGTGTCAACGCCGCAGAGAATATCTCGCAGGCCCCCGGTAAAACGCCCTTCAACCCGCTCTTCCTCTTCGGAGGTCCGGGTCTGGGTAAAACCCACATTGCACAGGCCATCGGTATTGCCATCAAGGAACATTTCCAGGACCAGGTGGTCCTCTATGTAACGGGTCACGAGTTCAAGACCCAGTATATGGACGCCGTCCAGAACAACCGCATTGTAGATTTCATTGCCTTCTATCAGCGCATAGACGTTCTCATAGTAGACGATATCCAGGATCTGATGGGTGCCGGTTCCCAGAACGCGTTCTTTAACGTATTCAACCACCTGCACCAGAACGGAAAACAGCTCATTTTCACCAGCGACCGTGCCCCCGTGGAGCTCCAGAACTTCGAAGACCGCCTTATGTCCCGTTTTAAGTGGGGTCTTTCCGTAGAACTCCTGAAGCCGGATTACAACACCCGTCTGGAAATGCTGCGCTCCCGTGCCCTCAGGGAAGGTGTCAAGCTCAGCGAAGAAGTTCTCACTTACCTGGCATCCCGCATCAAGACCAATTTCCGCGAACTGGAAGGCACGCTTACCTCGCTGGTAGCCTATGCCACCCTGGGTCACAAGGACATTGACGTGGAGCTGGCGCAGTCCGTGAGCGGCAAAATTGTGGGAGAAGAGGAGAAAGAGGTCACCACAGACCTTATCATCAACAGCGTGTGCGAGTATTTCAACATTACGCGCGATATGCTGCTCTCCACCACCCGCAAGCGCCAGATTGTACAGGCCCGTCAGATTGCTATGTACGAGTGCCGCAACCTCATCTCCAACTGCTCGCTCAGCACCATTGGAGCAGAACTGGGCGGCAAAGACCACGCTACGGTTCTCCACGCCTGCAACACCGTTCAGGATCTGATGTCCACGGACAAACTCTTCCGCCAGTGGGTAGAAGACATAGAGAATATGATTGTGGTTCCGGTAGAAAACTAAAAGAGACCCCGTTCAGAGGTCTCTTTTTTTATTTCAGTCCCAGAGGATTCCGTTTCAGATAGGTAATCACCTTGGCTATTTCCTTATAGAAAGGCGTATCTTCCAGAATTTCGGGCTGGATGCCGCGAATCTGCTTGTAAACGGCCTTGGAGGTATCGCAGAGCTTGTCATAGATACCCAGGCAGTCCGTGGCCTGGGCCAGGGCTATGAAATGGATGGCCATAACCTGGAAGGCGTTCTCCACCACCTGGCGGCAGAGCAGGGCACTGTTGGTACCCATAGACACGATATCCTGGTTGTCGTTGTTGTTGGGGATGCTGTGCACGTAGTTGGGCATAGCCAGGGTCTGGCTCTCGGCCGTGGTGGACGTAGCCGTAAACTGGCAGGCCTGCATACCGTAGTTGAGACCCAGCGTACCCTTGTTCAGGAACGGGGGCAGGATGTTGTTGATACGGTCGTGGAATAGGTAATTCAACTGCCTCTCCGTGAGCATAGTAAGGCGCACAAGCGCAATCTTTACTTTATCTTCTTCCAGAGACACGTAATCTCCGTGGAAATTGCCACCGTGGTACACGTACTGCGTGTCCGGATCCACAATGGGATTGTCGCAGGCCGAGTTGAGTTCGTTCTCCAGGACCTCGGCCGTATTGGCCAGCGTATCGTAGATGGGACCCAGGATCTGCGGGGTGCAGCGCAGGGAATAATACGCCTGCACCTTCTTTTCAAACACGGATTCCTTGTTTTCTCCGGAATAGAGGTCAATCTCTCTCTTGGAGAAGCAGGCCGATGAAGCAGCCAGCGCCCTCAAGCGGCCGGCAATGACCTGCTGACCCTTCTGGCGGCGGCATTCGTTGAGAGGCTCGGCCATAAAGTCATCGTAGGAACCGGCAATCTCATTCATCCAGACGGCGGCCAGGGTGGCCCAATCCAGCAGGATGCGGGCCTGGAACTGGTTCACCATAGAGACGCCCGTCATAACGGAAGTGCCATTGACGGCCGAAAGGCCCTCGCGGATGTGAATCTGCATAGGCTTGAGGCCACATTCGGCCATTACTTCGGCCGAAGGGCGCCATTCTCCTTTGTAATGCACTTCTCCCTCTCCAATGAGGGTAAGGGCCATATGGGCCAGCTGCACCAGGTCTCCGCTGGCACCCACGCTGCCGTGGCGGGGGATATAGGGGCAGATGCCGCGGTTGATGAATTCTACAAGAAGTTTGACCACATCGGGGTGAATGCCCGATTTTCCCTGCAGGAAAGTACCCACGCGGGCTACCATAGCGGCCCGTACGGAGGCGTCTCCCAGGGGTTTGCCGGCACCGGTGGAATGGCTGCGGATGATATTGTACTGGAGGTCTTTCAGGTATCTCTCGTCCACCCTCCACTGGGCCATAGGGCCAAAGCCGGTGTTGATACCGTAAATGACTTTATCTTTGTGGAATTGCTCCAGGAACTTGTAGCAACGCTCCACTTCTGCCATAGCGGCAGGATCTAGGTTAAGAGGTTGGCCGTGGAAGACTACTTCTTCGGCCTGTTGTAAGGTTAAAAAGTTCATTTCATAAATTTAGTACGCAAATTTACACAGAATAGCCGACTTTTCATAGGAAATCCCCGTTTTAATCCGTATATTTGAGAGATTAAAATAGATATGTAATTATGGACTCCGCATCTGTTCTCCATTTCTTTCAGGAAATTACCCGCATTCCCCGCGAATCCGGCCACGAAGGCCCCATCACCGCTTACCTGCAGAAGTTTGCCGCAGACCGCGGCCTCGCCTGCAAAACGGATAAAACCGGCAATGTAGTCATCTGCAAGCCCGCCAGCCCCGGCAAGGAAAATGTGCCCACGCTGGTTCTCCAGGCCCACCAGGATATGGTATGCGAGAAAAAGGCCGGTTTTGAATTCGATTTCCTGACCCAGCCCATTCCCTACGAGATTGAAGACGGCTGGATGGTGGCCAAGAACACCACGCTGGGAGCCGATGACGGTATTGGCATTGCTGCCTGCCTGGCCCTGCTGGACAGCAAGCAGCCAATGGGTAAACTGGAATGCCTGTTCACTATTTCCGAAGAAACGGGTATGGACGGTGCCTTTGCTATGGAGCCGGGCTTCTTTGAAGGCAACATCCTCATCAACCTGGACTCCGAGGACGAAGGCCAGATGTTCGTAGGCTGCGCCGGCGGTCTGGACACCACCGCCACCTTCGAATTCCACCGCGAAGCCCTCAAAAAGGGCTATAAGACCCTCAAAGTGAGCGTCTGCGGCGGTATGGGCGGCCATAGTGGAGACGATATCAACAAAGGCCGCTGCAACGCCGTCCGCGAGCTCGTTCGCTTCCTGTTCACAGAGTTACAGTACGATTTCCAGCTCATCACCATCGAGGGCGGCAACAAGCCCAACGCCATTACCCGCGAGGCCCACGCCATCATTGCCGTTCCGGCAGACGAGGCGGAGGATATGGTGGCCGATGTAAAGGCATTCAGCGACCTCATCTCGGCAGAATACGCCACCAGCGACCCTGAGGTCCACGCCGAATGCGAGCCTTGCACCACGGAAGAAAAGCCCATCGAGGAAGGGGACGCCGCCAATATCATCGCTACGCTCCTGGCCTGCCCGCACGGCGTAGAGCGTATGTCGGCCGATATCCCGGGCCTGGTAGAAACTTCCACCAACCTGGCTGCCGTCCATATCAAGGACAATGTCCTCAAGGTCATTACCAACCAGCGCAGCTCGGTGGTTTCCGAGCTCCACGCCCTGGCAGAGAGGGTGGAAGCCGCTTTCTTCCTAGGCTCCTTTGACGTGGAGCACCACGGAGAATACCCCGGCTGGAAGCCCAACCTCAAGTCCCACGTCCTGGCAGTGTGCGTGGCCTCCTACAAGAAGCTCTTCGGTTATGATCCGGAGATTAAGGCCATCCACGCCGGTCTGGAATGCGGTCTCTTCCTGGAGAAGTTCCCGCACCTGGATATGATTTCCTTCGGCCCCACGCTCCGCGGCGTTCACGCCCCGGGAGAAAAGCTGGAACTGGCCTCCCTGGACAAGTTTGTGGCCCACCTCAATGA
>JAEEQI010000078.1 GCA_016285215.1 Bacteroidales bacterium
CGCGCAGCGGCTCCTTCCGTGTCAAGGACGCCCTCTCCGTGGATCAGGCCCTGGCCCTATTTCAGCCTGGCACTTAAACCGTAGATTATCAGTGTTTTACAATAACGGACGGGTACCGAAATGATACCCGTCCGTTACTATAACTGTTTGTTAGTTAATCAGATAACTGCCAGCGCTTATTTCCGTCCCAGCCGCTCGGCGACGAAGCCCATACGGTGGGCGAATTCTTTTCGGCCTATGAAGCTTAGGATGGCGGCTATGCCCAAGCCGCTGGCTGCCCCCGTGAGGGCGAGTCGCAGGCTGTTCATTACCTTGCCCATAGGGTACTCGTTCTTCTTGATGTACTCCTCGATGGCCACTTCCAGGGCCTCGGTGGTCATAGGACCGCGGTAGCTGTCCAGGTCATCGAAGCCGAAGGCGGCGCCGGTAATGTACTGGCATACCTCGAAGCAGTTCTCGTAATGCTCCTCCTTCCAGAACTTATCCACGTCCTTGGCCAGGAAGGGAGCGGTGGCGGCATCGTCAAAGACTTTGGCGCGGGGATCCACGGGCCTATTAGGGTCTGCAGCCTTGGTGGGAAGGCCGGCGCCGGCCTTGACGCCAAAGGCCTCGAACTGCTCAGGGCTTACGAAGAGGTAGGCGGCGATGTCCCACATATCGGCCACAAAGGTGGCGCGCTCTTTCACCAGCTCCACTACGCCGGAGACATACTCCTTGGAGAAGGTATGGTTCTCGAAATCGGGGACGCAGGCGTCCTTGACCACCTTGATGCCGTGGCTTTCCAGCACGGGAATAAAGAGGTCCGTGAGTTCGGCCGTGGTCTTGAGGCGGAGATATTCCTTATTATACCATTTGGCTTTGTCGGGGTTGAACTTGGCACCGGCTTTCTGCACCTTGTCCAGGGAGAAGGCCTTTACCAGCTCCGGCAGGGTGAACATCTCGCGGTCGTCTCCGGGGTTCCAGCCCAGGAAGGCCAGCAGGTTCACAAAGGCCTCGGGGAAGTAGCCGTCTTCACGGTAACCGTGGGAGACTTCTCCGGTCTCGGGGTTCTTCCAGGCCAGCGGGAACACCGGGAAGCCCAGCTTGTCACCGTCACGCTTGGAGAGTTTGCCATTGCCCACAGGCTTGAGCAGCAGCGACAGGTGGGCAAAACGGGGCATAGTATCGGTCCATCCGAAGGCCTCGTACAGCAGGTAGTGCAGGGGCAGGGACGGCAGCCATTCCTCTCCGCGGATGACCTCGGTGACTTCCATAAGGTGGTCGTCCACAATGTTGGCCAGGTGGTAGGTGGGGAGCTCATCGGCCCTCTTCCAGAGCACCTTGTCGTCCAGGGTATCGGTGTTTACTTCCACGTGGCCGCGGATGAGGTCGTCCATCTTTACGATGCGGTTCTCCGGCATCTTGAAACGGACGGTCCAGTCGGTGGTTTCTTCCAGCAGGCGCTTTACCTCGGCCTCCGGGAGCGTGAGCGAGTTGCGCAGCTCCTTGCGGGTGGCGGCGTTGTACATAAAGGTCTGGCCGGCTGCTTCTGCGGCGGCGCGGCGCTCGTTGAGGTCGTCGGCGCTGTCAAAGGCGTAATAGGCCCAGCCGGCGGCTACCAGCTGCTCTGCATACTGGCGATAGATGGGCCTGCGCTGGCTCTGGCGATAGGGAGCGTGCGGATGCTTGGGGGAAGCCACTTCCACCACTTTGCCGTTCTCGTCTACGCCTTCGTCGGGGATGATCCCGCACCAGCCCAGGGCCTCAATGATATACTGTTCGGCTCCCGGGACAAAGCGGTGGGAGTCGGTATCTTCAATACGGATAATAAAGTCTCCACCTTTCTGCTTGGCATACAGATAGTTGTACAAAGCAGTGCGGACGCCGCCCATATGCAGCGGTCCGGTGGGAGACGGGGCAAATCTTACACGTGTTCTTCTTTCCATACTTCTATATTGGAGGTGCAAAGTTAGCGGATTCCATCAAAAAGCGCAAGAGCCTGTTCTACGGAGAGGGCGTCCTCTACGCGGAAGGAGCCGCTGCGGGAGCGGATGAGGCCGCTCAGGTGGGCGCCGGAGCCCAGGGCCTCTCCCAGGTCACGGGCAAAGGCGCGGATGTAGGTGCCTTTGGAGCAGGCAATGCGGATCACCGCCTCCGGAAGGCCCAGGGCCGAAGTATCGGCCACGTTGATGCGGGAGGAAGCCGTGCCGGAGACTTCCTGCGAAGGGTTCTGCGCCGTAGTTCCGGCCGGAAGGAAGTCCAGTAATTCCAGTTCTGAGATATTGATTCTGCTGCGGTGGAGGGTTTCCAGGGCGGCATCGTCCAGTTCTGCCACGCGGCCGCTCCGGTAGAGCTTGCGCGCCAGTTCGTAGGCCCTGACACCGTCCACGCTCTTGGCGCTGAAAAGGGGCGCTACCTGCTCCTGGTCTCCCAGGAAAGCAGGGAGGGCGGCTTCCACATCGGCCCTCTTTATGTGCTCGTAAGGGAAGGTGCGGTCTACGTCTTTCTCGAGGTCGTAGGAAGGGGTGGTGGCGCCAAAGCGGATGCGGGCGATGTACTCCTTGTCGTGGTCCTGGAGCTCCTGCGCGCGTTTGCAGGCGGGGCCTATGCACACCAGCAGCACGCCGGTGGCCAGGGGGTCCAGGGTGCCGGCGTGTCCCACCTTCAGGTTCTTCTTCTGAAAGTGCTTGATGGCGGCGTATTTGAGCTTGCGGATGACATCGGCCGAAGTCCAGCGGTAGGGCTTGTCCACCGCAAGGACAATGCCCTCCGGGTAGTCTGCAATGTCTCTGGTGAAACTCATCAGCAGGGGATCTTGTCTATGCGCTTCTGGTGACGGCCGCCTTCAAAGTCCGTATCCAGCCAGGCGCGGACAATGGAAGAGGCCATAGGATAGCTGATGAAGCGGGCAGGCAAGACCAGAACGTTGGCGTTGTTGTGCTGGGCCACCAGTTTGCCAATGGCGGTACCCCAGGCCAGACCGGCGCGGATACCCTGGTGCTTGTTGAGCGTCATGGCCATGCCGTTGCCGGTGCCGCAGAGAGCGATTCCCAGATCTACTTCGTGGCTTTCCACGGCCAGGGCCAGGCGGTGGGCAAAATCAGGGTAGTCTACGCTTTGCTCGGTGTCGGTCCCAAAGTTGACCACTTCTATGCCGCGGCCCTGAAGCATTTTGATGAGTTTGAATTTGTACTCCACGCCAGCGTGGTCGTTGCAGATGCCAATTTTCATAAGGATTCTAATTTGCTACTGCAAAGATATGGCTTTTCACGGAAAATAGCTATATTTGCGAGTCCAATTGTACGCTATGAGAATCAGACTATTCACTGGCTTAATCGCCGCTCTTATGCTGGCCGCCTGCACCGGTGGCAACAAGGAACCCGTTTCCGTTTATCTTTGGCATCGTCTCACCTTTAATCCCAATATGGATTCCCTCCAGAGAAGCTTCCAGATTTGGAAGAGCAAGGGGGTTACCGGAGTGTGCATTGACGCCCGCAGCATGGAGAATATAGTGGAAGTCTCCCGCCGCGCCCATCAGGAAGGCCTGGAATACCACGCCTGGGTGCCCTCGATGCTCAGAAGCGACCTTCCGCACGAGTGGTACGCCGTGAACCGCCTGGGCCAGAGCGCAGACGAAATGCCCATCTACTTGAGCAACTACCGTTTCCTGGATCCCGCCAATCCCGAGGTGCAGGATTTCCTCATTGAGCAATACACCCAGGTGGCCCAGATTCCGGACGTGGACTATGTCCGTCTGGACTTCATCCGTTACCCGGACGTAATCCTGGCCCGTGCACTTGGAGAACTTTACGGTATTGAGAACGACGGAGAGGAGTACGCTCCCGCAGACTACTGCTACTGCGACTACTGCACCAAGACTTTCTTTGACCAGACCGGCATCAATATCAAAGAAGTGGAAGATCCTTCCACCGTGCCCCAGTGGGCCCAGTTCCGCTGCGACCAGCTTACCTTCTTTGTAGACCGCGTGGGCCGCGCCATTCACGACCTGGGAAAGAAAGTGAGCGTGGACGTGTTCCCCGGCCCCGGCTCCTACGCAGAGCATATGGTGCGCCAGCAGTGGAACCAGTGGATGGTAGATATGTTCTTTCCTATGAACTACAACGACCTCTACGGAGAAGGACCCGACTGGCTGGGTCCCGTGGTTGAGGAAGAAGTTCAGTCGGCCGGCGGCGTGCCCGTGGTGAGCAGCCTCCGCATCTGCCGCAACTGGAAAGACCCCCAGTCCAAGGAGAATGCCGCCAACACCGGCCTCCTTCCCTCCGAGCTGGGTACGGCCATCCACAACTCCCTGGCCTCCGGCGCCAGCGGCATCTGCCTGTACAACCCCGTCCGTATGAGCCCCGAGCATTGGGACGCCCTGGAAGAGGCATTAAAGGCCGAAACCAAGTAAATTTGGCAGTTCAAAAATTAATTCGTACATTTGCGGGCTAAAATTTTTAACATTTTAAACTCATTGCATCATGGCAGAATATTTACAGCCTGAGAAAAAGCAAGAGATTTTCGCGAAGTACGGAAAGTCCAATAAGGACACCGGCTCTCCTGAGAGTCAGGTTGCTTTATTTTCCTACCGTATCGCTCACCTCACTGAGCATGTGAAGAAGAACAAGAAAGACGTGGTAACGCGCCGCAGCCTTCTCCGCCTGGTCAGCAAGCGTCGTCAGCTTCTGAACTACCTTCAGAAAATCGACATCGAGAGATACAGGGCTATCGTTAAGGAGTTAGGTCTCCGCCGATAAGCAAAAGGATAGGAAAACACGGGGGTTGGGATTTCAGCAAGGCTGAACTCCCGCCCCCTTTTCAAATTAAAAAAGTGTGCCCATAGGGGGCAAGACGATAAAGACGTAATAGAAGTTATAATGAACATCATCAAAAAAACCATTGAATTACCCGACGGAAGGGTAATCGAAATTGAGACCGGAAAACTGGCCAAACAGGCTGCCGGTTCTGCCGTTGTTAGAATGGGTGGCACTATGCTGCTGGCCACCGTCACCTGCGCCACGGAGGTGAAAGAGGGCACCGACTTTATGCCCCTCACCGTGGATTACCGCGAGAAATACTACGCCGCCGGCCGTTTCCCCGGAGGCTTCCTCAAGCGCGAGAGCCGTCCCTCCGACTACGAGGTGCTCATCGCCCGCCTGGTGGACCGTCCCATCCGTCCGCTCTGGCCCAGTGACTTCCACCTGGAAGTTTTTGTAAACGTAATGCTCATTTCGGCCGAGAAAGACATCCAGCCCGACGCCCTCGCCGGTCTGGCCGCTTCGGCCGCCCTTGCCTCCTCCGACCTCCCCTTCGGCGGTCCCGTCTCCGAGGTTCGCGTATCCCGCATCGACGGTAAGTTCGTGATCAACCCCGGCTTCGAGGACAACAAGCGGGCCGACCTTGACCTGATGGTGGCCGCTACCGAAGAGAACATTATGATGGTGGAAGGCGAAATGAACGAGGTTTCCGAGCACGATATGCTGGAGGCCATCAAGTTCGCCCACGAAGAAATCAAGAAGCACTGCCGCGTTCAGAAGGAACTGATGCACGAGCTGGGAACCGACGTGAACAAGCGCGACTACCCGCACGACGAAGAGGACGAGGCCCTGAAGACCGCCGTCCACGAGGCCTGCTACAGCAAGTGCTACGAACTGGCCAAGAGCGCCAAGCCCAAGCACGAGCGTGAAGACGGCTTCAACGCCATCCGCGACGAGTTCAAGGCCCAGTTCTCCGAGGAAGACCTCGAGCTCAAGGGCGCTATGATTGACCGCTACTACCACGACGTGGAGAAAGAGGCCATGCGCAACCTGGTTCTGGACGAGGGCAAGCGCCTGGACGGCCGCGCCACCAACGAGGTGCGTCCCATCTGGTGCGAGGTAGATTACCTCCCCTGCGCCCACGGTTCCGCCATCTTCACCCGCGGTGAGACCCAGTCCCTGGCCACCGTTACCCTGGGTACCAAGATGGATATGAAGGAGATGGACGAGGTTCTCATCCAGGACGACCAGCAGTTTGTCCTGCACTACAACTTCCCTCCCTTCGCCACCGGCGAAGCCAAGCCCCAGCGCAGCACCGGCCGTCGTGAGATTGGCCACGGTAACCTGGCTATGCGCGCCCTCAAGCCCGTCATTCCCACGGCTCCCGAATTCCCCTACGCCGTACGCGTAGTTTCCGATATCCTTGAATCCAACGGTTCCTCCTCTATGGCTTCCGTCTGCGGCGGCTGCCTGGCCCTGATGGACGCCGGTGTCAAGATCAAGAAGCCGGTAGCCGGTGTGGCTATGGGCCTGATCACCGACGAGATCCACCCCAACGACCGTTACGCCATCCTCACCGACATCCTTGGTGACGAGGACCACCTGGGCGATATGGACTTCAAGGTAACCGGTACCAAGGACGGTATTACCGCTACCCAGATGGATATCAAGGTAGACGGCCTGTCCTACGAAGTACTGGAGAAAGCCCTGGAGCAGGCCCGTCAGGGTCGCCTCCACATTATGGGCGAGATGCTCAAGACCATCCCCGAGCCGCGTGAGGACTTCAAGCCCTTCGTGCCCCGTATGGTTCAGATTGAGGTGGCTTCCGAGTTCATTGGCGCCATCATCGGTAAGGGTGGTGAGACCATCCAGGGTATGCAGAAGGAATTCGGCACCACCATCACCATTGACGAGGTTGACAACGGAGACGGCACCACCAAGGGTGTTGTAGATATCTTCGGTACCGACAAGGCTGCCATGGACGCTACCCTGGAGAAGATCAAGGGTATCTGCGCCGTGCCCGAGGCCGGTCAGGTATACCACGGCAAGGTGGTGAGCATCCTGGAATTCGGCGCCTTCATCGAGATCCTGCCCGGTAAGGAAGGTCTCCTCCACGTGAGCGAGATTGCCTGGGGCAAGACCGACAAGGTGGAAGACGTGCTCAAGGTGGGTGACGAGGTAGATGTCAAGCTCCTCGAGATTGATCCCAAGACCGGTAAGATGCGCCTCTCTATGCGCGCCCTCACCGAGAAGCCCGAAGGCTATGTGGAGCCCAAGCGCGAACCCCGTGGCCCTCGCCGCGAGGGTGGCGACCGCGGACCCCGCCGCGAAGGTGGAGACCGTGACCGCAAGCCCCGCCGTGACGGTGACCGTGGTCCCCGCCGCGAGGATCGTCCCCGCAAGCCCCGCTTCGAAAACGAAGAGCCCAAAAACAACGAGCCCGACGTATTCTAGGATATTTCCTATATAATTTAAGAAAAAGACATCTTCGGATGTCTTTTTTTATTATATTTGAGGTATGAAACGACTGACCACCCTCCTTTTGGCAGTATTCTGCTGCCTTTCCGTTTTTGCACAAGAGTACGGAGTTGTCAACATTTCCGTCTGTAATCTCAGAAGCACCGCCAATTTTGACGCCGAGATGATATCCCAGGCTCTTCTGGGAACGCCGGTGCACGTGCTCCAGATCAGTGACAACGGCAATCCCTGGCCTCAGGTGAATACCCCGGACAATTACGTGGGCTGGGTACACTACGCCGGCATCAAAAGAATGAGCAAAGAGGAGTACAGCGCCTGGAACGCCGCTCCCAAGGTAATAGTCACCGCCCTCACCGGAATGGTGTACAAAGAGCCTTCGGACAAGAGCCAGGTGGTATCGGACGTAGTGGCCGGAGACCGCCTCAAATTCCTGGGCGGCAAGGGAAAATGGTTCCAGGTAGGTTTCCCCGATGGCCGAAAAGGCTATGTCTGCAAGGGCATTGCCAAGACAGAGGCCGAATGGCGCAAGGGCCTGGATCAGAGTGCCGAAGCCATCCTCAAGACCGCCCAGAGTATGCTGGGCTTCCCATACGTCTGGGGCGGTATGTCTCCCAAGGGTATGGACTGCAGCGGCTTCGTGCGCACCACGCTCTATATGCACGACATCATCACCCCCCGGGACTGCAGCCAGATCTATCTCACCGGAGAGCGCATCAACGACCGTTCCCAGCTGGTTCCCGGAGACCTCGTATTCTTCGGCCGGTATAGGGAAGACGGTTCTCCCCGCCCCACCCATGTGGGTTTCTACCTGGGCGGAGGCCGCTTCATCCATTCGATGGGTCTGGTTCAGATTGGCAGCTTTGACCCCTCAGACCCTTACTACGACGCCTACAATACGGGCCGATATCTCTTTGGAGATCGCATCCTTCCCTACATTGACAAGATGGAAGGACTTAACACGACAATAACCAATCCCTACTATGCAGAATAGACGCGACTTTCTGAAAACGGCGGGTCTGGCAGCCTTGGGCGCCGGCCTCGTGGGCTGCACCGGCGGTCCGCAGAAGTTTAACATTGTCAAAGGAGACGGCAAACTTCATATGAAGTTCTTCCCCTACGAACTCAAGCTCGCCCACGTGTTCACCGTGGCCAGCTACAGCCGCACCACCACCCCGGACGTGCAGGTAGAGCTGGAATGGGAAGGCGTTACCGGCTACGGAGAAGCCTCTATGCCCCCGTACCTGGGCCAGAGCGTGGAAACGGTCACCAACTTCCTCAACAAGGTAGACCTTTCCCAGTTCAACGATCCTTTCAAGATGGAAGACATCCTTGAGTATGTGGACAGCCTCTCCGAGGGCGACGCCGCCGCCAAGTGCGCTATTGACATAGCCCTGCACGACCTCGTGGGCAAGCTGCTGGGCCAGCCTTGGTTCCGCCTCTGGGGCCTGGATCCCGACAAGGCTCCTTCCACCACCTTCACCATTGGCATCGACACCCCGGAAGTGGTCAAGGAAAAGACCCTTGAAGCCGTAGGCAAGTTCAATATCCTTAAAGTAAAAGTGGGTCTGGACACAGACGTTGAGATGATTGAAACCATCCGCACCGTCACCGATGTTCCGCTGGCCGTAGACGCCAACCAGGGATGGAAAGACCGCAACAAAGCCCTGGACGAGATTTTCTGGCTCAAGGAGCACGGCATTGTAATGGTAGAGCAGCCTATGCCCAAGGAGCGCCTGGACGATATTGCCTGGCTCACCGAGCACAGTCCCCTCCCCATCTTCGCCGACGAAAGCATCCAGCGTATGAAGGACATCCCGTCCCTTATGGGCGCCTACAACGGCATCAATATCAAGCTTATGAAGTGCACCGGTATGCGTGAGGGCTGGAAGATGGCCACTATGGCCCGCGCCCTGGGTATGAAGGTGATGGTAGGCTGTATGACGGAGACCTCCTGCGCCGTTAGTGCCGCAGCCCAGTTCTCCCCTTACGTAGACTTCGCAGACCTGGATGGCAACCTACTCATAGCCAACGACCGCTTTGACGGCGTAAAGGTCGTGAACGGCAAGCTCACCCTGCCCGACCGTCCCGGCATTGGCGTTATTCCGCTTTAATTAAAACACTGATACAATGGGAACCATCATCTACATCGCAGGTATCGTCCTCTCGGTTATGGCCGTTCTGGACATCCTCAAGAAGCCCATCTCCAACGGAGGTAAGCTCATCACCGCCGTCCTGGTCCTCCTTACCAGCTGGATTGGCCTGGCCGTTTATTATCTCTACGCCAAAGACCACCTCACCGAGTGGTTCAAATAAAACAGGTTGCAGAGTTCGAAAAAATTCGTATCTTTGCAACCCCAAACACGGTGAGTTGTCCGAGTGGTTGAAGGAGCCTGCCTCGAAAACAGGTTTGCGTGCGAGCGCAACGGGGGTTCGAATCCCTCACTCACCGCAAAGGTTATCAAAAAGTGCGTGCCAAGCTTGCTTGAGCACGCACTTTTTGGTAAGCTTTGCAAAGCCCGCCGCAGGCGGGTAGGGTTGCCGCGAAGCGGAATCCCGTAGGTGAGTGAGGGATGACCTTCCTTCCTGCAGGCCCTGTCGCTTCGCTCCGAATAATCCCGTAGGTGAGTGAGGGATTGAGTGTTTAATGGCGTGTCACCAACTACTTTTTGCACCTATACCGAAAAAACTGTATCTTTACGTCCTCAATAACCTAGGACTGCCATGAAGAAGAGACTTTCCACCATAGTTTTTGCAATTCTGGTGTTTGCTATACCGGTCTTGTCCGTTGTGAACGGACAACCCCTGACAGACGTTCTCAGAGACCTCAAGACCGAGCTCTCTATTGAATATGAACGCAGCACTATAGAGCAGGAACAGTTCAACACGGACTATGAGAGACAGCATCAGAGGATGGTGGATGTCATCACATCGGCTAACGAGCTGTCCATCCTCCTGTATACGCAGGACCAGAACATGACCTTCGACCTGGCTTATGCCCTCAACAAAGTCTCTAGCGCCTACAAGGACTTCGGCAAAGACAGAAGGCCTTACGACCGAATGGTCCACGAGCACAACATAGAGATTGACCGCTACGCCCGTCTCATCGAGGCCCTCCGGCGTCTCCCTCCCATCAAGAAGGAAATCGAGGTGGAGATTGTGCCCGACAGTCTGCTCTTCCACGGAGACTCCCTGACCGAGGAATACAAAGCCATCGCCTCCTCCCTGGAAAAGGAAGTGATCCGCATTTCCGTCAAGGACTCGCTATCCTCCCCTTTTGTCCTGGACCAGGAAGGAGAGATTTACCGAGACTCCTGCATCCGCCTGGCCTCCGAGCTGCTTAAACAACAGGCTCAGAACAGGGCCACCATAGTGGCCGACAGCACCCACTACCAGGCGGCCTACTGGCGTATGAAAGAGGCCTACGACTACGCCCAGTCCCGCTACCTCGAGCTGGAGAAATATATCTTCCTGGACGGTCAGACACCGTTTACGGAAATCCTGGCCAATCCCAAGCTCCATTGGGCCAGGGTAAAGGCCGATTTAAACGACCAGTACGATTTCGGAGATCTGGACAATAGCAACACCGAAGATGAGGATGCAGACCTGTTCGACGGCCTTACCAGCAAGGGCGCCAACGCCATACTGGTGATTGTGTGCATCATCCAGCTGGTGGGACTGGCCATCTTCTGGCTCCTTGCATACCTTGCATTAACGCTGCTGAGACGCATCCCCAAGGTCAAAAAGCACCTGCCCAAGAAGGAGATCCCCCTGTTCTTCGTATTGGTTGGAACCGTGGTGTACTTCCTTATCCTGGGCTTCAGCATTGGCGGTAACGAGTACATCAATCTGAGTGCTCAGCACGGCAACACCTTCCTCGTTCTG
>JAEEQI010000079.1 GCA_016285215.1 Bacteroidales bacterium
CTGCGCTCTCGCAGGCCGTCTGCCGTAAGTGCGTCAATTTCAGGATACACAGCCAACACCTTGTCCAGGATTGGCCGGACCTCTTTCATGTCCCGGTCGCTTTTGGAGCCGAAGACTTTCTTGAGTATATCTGCTAATGCCATTTGCGTAAATTCGTATTAAAACATACAAAGATACGCATAATTTGGGGATTCGCCAAACTTATCGCGCGGATAATGCTCGCGCACGTACACGGGAGCGAAGCTCCTTAACGGCAGGAAGGTCCTTGAATATCTGACCCAAGTACTTGAAAGGCAACAGACTACCGTACTTGACGGCCTTCACCAGAGTGAAAGGAAGGACATATAAAAATTTTGCAAAAAGGGGCCGATTATGCTGGCAAAGCCGCACCAGGGAGCCGGTGTAGAAATTCCGGTGCACCAGCTTCTCCTTGGGCTCGGGCCGAAGAGCCCGGTCGTGCACGGCGCGGGCTTCCGGAACAACGCCCACTTTTAGGCCGAAAAAGTGCAAACGATGACACCACTCGTCGTCCTGTCCGTAGAAAGGGAAAAGTCCCTCTTCAAACGGGCCTATTTTCTCGATCACCTTCACCGGCACCAGCCAGTGAGCCGCCATCACGCGGGGCACTTCCACCACTTCTCCTTGAGCCCTCTTATACAGCTTCTCAAACTGCTTATCCAGCTTTTCGCAGCCATCCTGAAACTGCATAGGGCTCAGGACTCCGTACTCCGGATGGGCCTCTGCGGCAGCCACCAGTTTCTCCAGGGCACCGGCCTCCAGCCAGGCATCCTGATTGAGAAGATACACGTACTCACAGCCCTTCTTGATGGCATACTCAAAACCCAGATTATTAGGCTTGGAAAATCCTAAATTATCCGCACTCCTCACCAGCCTGGCAGCGGGAAAGCGAGAGGCCACGAAATCTGCGCTGCCGTCCGTGGAATCGTTGTCAAAGACATAGAGGTCTGCATCGGCAGACACGGAGCCCAGACAACGTTCCAGCCAGCGCATCCCGTTATAGGCAACCACTATGACCAGGACCTTCTTCATACCGCTATCTTCCCAGCATCTTCTTCACGGCCATACGAAGCTTCCAGCAGGGTGTGCGGGAGGCTTTGTCAAAGGCACGCTTAAGCCGGCGGTACTCCACCGTTTCCAGGGGATCCGGGAAATAGCGGGCATAGAGGGATTTGTGCTTCCGCCACAGCCGCAGACGGATTTCCTTGAGGGCTTCGTCGGAAACGCCCGTGTTGCGCGAACCCTTGCGGGTACGATAGAAGAAATACACCTCCGGCAGCTGCAGCACTTTGGGTTCTCCCGGCAGCGCCTCAAACAGACTCAGCCAGAAATCCCAGTCCTCGTAGCCGTTTACAAACTCCAGATCGAAGCCTTTCCCATAATAGAGCTCGTACTCCGCCTTGCGGAAGAAACTGGTCACATACAGGCAGTTGCGGGAAAGCATCGTGCTCATATCAAAGGGCGGAAGATCCCATTTGGTCTCTTCCCCAAACCTTTCGGCCCTGGCATATACCACATTGACCGAAGGGTCTTCTTCCAGCGCTGCCACTGCCGCTTCCATATAGCCGGGGCCAATGATATCGTCGGCATCCAGGAAGAGGATGTACCGGCCGAAACAGCGCTGCATGGCCATATTTCTGGCCGCAGCCACGCCGATATTGGAAAGGAGCGGAATCAGCTTGAACCGGGCATCCAGCGACACGAACTCCCGGATAATATCTTTGGAGTTGTCGGAGGAGCCGTTTTCCACCACCAGGCACTCCCAGTCCTGAAACGTCTGGTTTCTCACGCTCTGAAGCGTTTCTCCTATGTACTCTCCCAGGTTGTAGCTGGGGATGATGACACTTACGACAGCCATTATCTGAAATAATTAAGGAGATGATCGTTTACTTTCAGTATCCACTCGTGGATGGAGAACTTGCCGGAGCGGAACCGGCGGCGCAGCCACTTGTAGCGGCGGCTCTGGAAGAAAAACAAATCTTCCCCGGCAAAGACGCGGACCGACTGGGCATAGCCCTTCATAGGGTCTTCGATGATTTCCTCCACGGGCTTCAGGCCCTTTTCCCTCACCTGGAGAAGCAGTTCTTTCCCGTTCAGGGAATAGAGTTTCTCTTCCTCCCCGGAGGAGAGATTGGTTACCATATAATGCAGGATATACGCATTCCTGAGATAGCGGATGCCGTTTTGCGCCTGGCAGTTCCATTCTCCCGGAAGCTGCTGCACGGGGAAGCCCAGGGCCGCATCCGTCTGGGCAAAGGAAGGCTGGTCCGGCTTGATGCCCACCGCCTGTCCTTTCAGGTAATTCTCTTGCCAGAGGGCAAAGAAACGGTGATTGTCCGGGGTGTCCTTTACCAGCAGCACTCCGCTGTTGAAATAGTTTTCGGAGCCGCTCACATCAAAGCCAAAGCGCTTGCACATATTGATGGTGGCCCGGCGATGCGGATGCTCCTTAAAGGGAGCGTGAAGATCCCGGCAGGCACCCAGCGATACTTCTACGGCATCAATATCTTCGAGCCCTCGCATTACCACAGTATCCGCATCTATGAAAAGGAAATCCCCTTTCACGTATTGCCGCATACCGGTTTTCAGAAGTCGGGAGCGCTTCATAGCCGGAAGCGAACAGTCCAGCGGGGCCACCACCACCTCGTCAAACAGAGCGCGAAAAGCCTCATCCTGCGGGCCTCTCTCCCCAAAAGACTTCTCCGTAGCCGTATCCGTAAGAAGGACTATATGGGCTTCGGGATTGCGGCGGCGGGCCGATGTGGCCGACACGTACGCCTGCTCCAGATAGACATCCTCCGGAGTGCTTACCAATATATATAGCAGTTTAGTCTTCATCTCGTTTCAGTTTACTCTTCACAAAAGCCTTCTCTCCGGGCGTAAGGCCATAATTCCAAATGGCAACGGCCATGGTGCAGGCCCCCAGGAAGGCCGATACCAGGAAGCGCCACCAAACGGGAGAAAGGATTCCCGGAATGGACGTAACCACCATAAGGGACATAAAACCCGGCACCAGGGCCGGCCAGAGGCCGTTTTTGAAGTAGTACTTCATAGAAAGCCCCGTCTCTTTCTGCGCTATGCCCATCATCACCACAGCCTTTATCAGGTAAATCCCGCAGAAAGCTATGTAACCGCTCCATGCGGGGGCTCCCAGTTTATACGACACATAGGTGATGGGGAAAGCCAGGGCCGCCACCAGGCTGGTCCAGAGGTAATAGCGGCGGATTCTTCCGCCGGCCTGTACCAGCACATTCAGCGTGCCCGGGGTAAAATCTATCACAAAGGAAAGGAGGGTGAGCTTGGTAAAGAAAGCCGCTTCCGGAACCACTTCTCCCAGCCACAGCCTCAGGATGGTATCGGCATCCGTGAAAAACGGGAGGGCCAGCGCCCAGAGAATCCAGAAATAATACTTGGAGCCCTTGCAAACGAGGTCGTAAGCGTATTCCTTATTATCACTCACATAAGCTTTCGTAAGGGCCGGATTCAGCGCCAGGGCAATGTTGGTGGCAAACTGACGGACCACCTGCTCCACCTTGTCCGCCACTCCCCTGGCGGCATTGGCGCCCACGCCAAAGAAGAGGTTCATCAGCTGGTTGATACCCTGCGTATTGAGCATGTAGGCCCCGCTTCCCAGAAAATTCCAGCCGGCGAACGCTCCCATTTCCTTAACCAGCGGGCCCGAGATCCGCGGCACTCCCCTGCACTCCGGGTACCTGAGCGCAGCATACAGCACATACGCGCCCCGGGAAAGCACGGCCACCAGCAGAAGCAGCCAGGCATAGACCACCAGCTTATCGGCCGAAGAATACCATACGCCGGCCGCAACGGCGAGCTTGAGAACCGCCTCCAGGATGGAGATCCAGGCATAGGCGCTCATGTCCTCGTGGGCATTGATATCGGCCGTAAAGGGAAGGCTCATCAGGTTGACCAGCAGGATAAGAAGAGAAGTCTGAAGGACGACGGTTGCTGCACTCAGCCTCCCGGGAGGCAGCACCATTTTGTGGTTCAGGTACCACACGCCGGCCGTTTCCGTCAGAAGGACAATCAGAAGGCAGAAGCCGGCCATCACGGCCAGGGACGTTCCAAAGATGGTTTTCAGGCGATCCGGGTCTCCTTTTCCCAGCCCCACGGTAATGTAGCGGCTAATGGCCGAAGCCACCGTGTTCATCACCAGCATAAACATAGTGACCACGCCGCCCACGGCGCTGTATACGCCGTAATCCGTGACCCCGAGAGCCCTCAGGATGATGCGGTAGGTAAAAAGGCCGATGATCATCATCACCCCCATCCTGAAATACAGGAGAACCGTATTCCGGGCGATTCTTCTGCTATTCTCGGATATGTGGGAGCCTGCCATACAACGTAACGGACGGATAATTTCAAAGTTAAGGTTTTTTTTCAGAATTAGGAAGTTTTTTCTTACCTTTAAGGCTGAAACCGCTAAGATTAACCAACCTGCTAACCATATGATTATCTCTCACCCCAAGATTGGCATCCGTCCCACCATTGACGGAAGAATGAACGGCGTCCGCGAATCGCTGGAAGACCAGACCATGGGAATGGCCCGGTCTGTGGCTAAGCTCCTGGGAGAAAAACTCCGCTACGCCGACGGCTCCCCCGTGGAATGCGTGATAGCAGACACCACCATCGGCCGTGTGGCGGAAACCGCCGCCTGCGCAGAAAAATTTGCCCGGGAAGGCGTTGCCGTCACCATCACCGTCACTCCCTGCTGGTGCTACGGTTCGGAGACCATGGATATGGACCCGCACACCATCAAGGCCGTGTGGGGCTTCAACGGAACGGAGCGCCCGGGCGCCGTGTACCTGGCCGCCGTACTGGCCGCCCATGCCCAGAAAGGCCTTCCCGCCTTTGGCATTTACGGACACGACGTCCAGGATGCGGACAACAAAGTCATTCCGGCCGACGTAGAGGAAAAGCTCCTCCGTTTTGCCAAATGCGCCGTGGCTGCCGCCTCCATGAGAGGAAAGAGTTACCTCTCCATCGGCGCCGTGTGTATGGGCATTGCCGGTTCCATCGTGAACCCGGATTTCTTTGAAGACTACCTGGGCATGCGCTGCGAAGGCATTGACGAGGTGGAGATTATCCGCCGCATGGAAAGGGGCATCTACGACCACGAAGAGTTTGAAAAGGCGCTGAAGTGGGCCAAGAAGAACTGCAAAGAATACGAAGACATCTGCAACCGGTCGGATCTGAAGAAAACCCGCGAGGAAAAGGACAAGGACTGGGAGTTTGCCGTGAAAATGGCCCTCATCATCCGCGATCTTCTCCAGGGCAATCCCAAGCTCAAGGAAATGGGCTTTGGAGAAGAAGCCCTGGGCCACAACGCCATCCTGGGCGGTTTCCAGGGCCAGCGCCAGTGGACAGACTTCTACCCCAACGGAGACTTTGCCGAGGCCATCCTCAACTCCTCCTTTGACTGGAACGGCATCCGCAAGCCCTTCGTGCTGGCCACGGAGAACGACAGCCTCAACGGTGTAGCCATGCTCCTGGGCCACCTGGTATCCCAGACGGCCGCCATCTTTGCCGATGTACGCACCTACTGGAGCCCTGAAGCCGTGGAGCGCGTCACCGGAGAAAAGCTGCAGGGCAAGGCCGCCGGCGGCATCATCCATCTGATCAACTCCGGCGCCGCCTCGCTGGACGGCTGCGGCCAGTGCACCAAGGACGGCAAGCCCGCGATGAAACCCTTCTGGGAAATCTCACAAAAAGAGGCCCAGGCCTGCCTGGACAACACCGTCTGGGTACCGGCCAACCGCGAATACTTCCGCGGCGGCGGTTTCTCCTCCAAGTTCCTTTCCAAGGGCAATATGCCCTGCACCATGATCCGCGTCAATATGGTCAAGAACCTGGGGCCGGTGCTCCAGCTGGCCGAAGGCTGGACGGTGGATGTGAGCGAGAAACAGTTCAAGATCCTGGACGAGAGAACGGACAAGGGCTGGCCCACCACCTGGTTCGCCCCGCGCCTGGATGCCACCAAGGCCCCGTTCAAGGATGTCTACAGCGTAATGAACTGCTGGGGAGCCAACCACGGCGCCATCGTTTACGGCCACGTGGGAGCAGACCTTATCACCCTCTGCTCCATGCTCCGCATCCCCGTCTGCATGCACAACGTGCCCGAAGACCAGATTTTCCGTCCTTCCTCCTGGCGTGCCTTCGGAATGGACCCGGAAGGGGCCGATTACAGAGCCTGTGCAGCTTATGGACCGTTATTTAAGAAGTAATGAATAACAAACAGAGTATATTTAAATATGAAGGAGTGAATTATATCATTCCTTTCATACTGATTACGGCTTGTTTCGCTCTTTGGGGCTTTGCCAACGACATCACCAACCCCATGGTGAAGGCCTTTTCCAAGATTTTCAGGATGAGTGTGACGGAAGGGGCCCTTACGCAGGTTGCGTTCTATGGCGGGTACTTTGCCATGGCCCTGCCGGCCGCCCTGTTCATCCGGCGCTTCACCTATAAGAAAGGCATCCTGATGGGTCTGGGGCTGTATGCTGCCGGAGCGTTCCTCTTTATTGCCGCCCGCTCCACCGGCACGTACTGGCCCTTCCTGGTGGCGTACTTCATCCTCACCTGCGGCCTCAGTTTCCTGGAAACCAGCGCAAACCCCTACATCCTCGCGATGGGCTCTCCCGAGACGGCCACCCGGCGCCTCAACTTTGCGCAGTCGTTCAACCCCATCGGCTCCCTCTGCGGCATGTTCGTGGCCATGAACTTCATCCAGGCCCGCCTGAATCCCCTCAGCAGCGCCGAGCGCGCAGCCCTTCCCCCGGAAGAGTTCGAGGCCATCAAGCAAAGCGACCTGGGCATCCTCATTGCCCCGTACGTAACCATCGGCCTGGTCATCGTGGTCATGTTCTTCCTCATCCTGCTGGTCAGGATGCCGCACGTCAAGGAAGAGAACAAGGGCAGCATCCGCGAAACCCTTTCAGATCTCATCGGCAAAAAACGGTACCGCGAGGGCGTGCTGGCCCAGTTCTTCTACGTGGGCGTCCAGATCATGTGCTGGACCTTCATCATCCAGTACGGAACGCGCATCTTCATGGAGCAGGGAATGAGCGAGATAGACGCGGAGGTACTGAGCCAGCGCTACAACATTGCCGCCATGATCATCTTCTGCTGCAGCCGCTTTATCTGCACCTGGCTCATGAAGTTTATGAGTCCCGGCAAGATGCTGCACATCTTTGCCATTGCCGGCATCCTGTGCACCCTGGGCGTCATCTTCATCCAGGGCATTGCCGGGCTGTACTGCCTGGTGGCGGTAAGCGCCTGCATGTCCCTGATGTTCCCCACCATCTACGGCATTGCCCTGGACGGGTTGGGAGAAGATGCCAAGTTTGGCGCCGCGGGCCTTATCATGGCCATCCTGGGCGGTTCTGTGCTGCCTCCGCTACAGGCTATAATCATTGACCGCGGAACACTCTTTGGGATGCCCGCGGTCAACGTATCGTTTGTATTGCCTCTGCTCTGTTTTGTGGTAATCGCTATCTACGGTTACCGCGTGTTCAAGCAGAGAATCTGATTATTCCGGTTTGTAGGAGTCCTTCAGGGACGTGGTTTTGTTAAAGACAGGGTGCTCCGGAGTGGAGTCCTTGTCTTTGACATAATAGCCCGTCCTTTCAAACTGGACGGCTATGCCGGAGTTGTCTTCCAGAAGGGCGGGTTCCGCATAGCCCTTGCCCATCACCAGACTCTCGGGGTTCAGGAAATCCTTGTAGTCCTTGTCTTCGGGGACCTGGGACATATCGGCCAGGGTGAAGAGGCGGTCGTAGTTGCGGAGTTCCAGCTCCTGGGCGTAGGCTTCGCTCACCCAATGGATGGTACCCTTGACGGCACGGTACTCGGTGGACGGATCGTAGGTGCATTTGAGCTCCGTAACTTCTCCGTTTTCATCCTTAACAACTTCGTTACATTTAACGATGTAGGTGTATTTGAGGCGTACTTCGCCGTCCGGCTTGAGGCGGAAGAACTTCTTGGGAGCATCTTCCATAAAATCGGCCCTGTCTATGAGCAGATTGCCCGTGAAGGGAACGCGGCGCTTGGCACCGTCCGGGTCTGCGGGGTTGAGCGGGCAGTTGAACCACTCCACCTTGCCTTCGGGCCAGTTGGTGATGGTGAGCTTGATGGGATCCTGCACCACCATATAACGGTTGGAACGCTCGTTCAGGTCCTGACGCACGCACCACTCCAGCAGCTGGATGTCCATAAGCTGGTCACGCTTGGAAACGCCAATCTTGTCGCAGAACATCTTGAGGGCGTTGGCGGTATAACCGCGGCGGCGCACACCGCAGAGGGTGGGCATACGAGGGTCGTCCCAGCCGCTTACGAGGCCCTTCTGCACCAGCTCCAGGAGCTTGCGCTTGGACATAAGCGTATAAGTGAGGTTGAGGCGGGCAAACTCGTACTGATGGGAAGGATAGATGCCCAGGGTCTGGATGAACCAGTCGTAGAGGGGTCTGTGAACGTCAAACTCCAGCGTGCAGATGGAGTGCGTAATATGTTCAATGGAGTCGCACTGGCCGTGGGTGTAGTCGTACATCGGGTAGATGCACCACTTGTCACCGGTGCGGTGATGATGCGCAAACTTGATGCGGTACAGCAGCGGGTCGCGGAACATCATATTGGGATGGGCCATATCAATCTTGGCGCGGAGCACCTTCTCTCCCTCTGCGTACTTGCCTTCCTTCATCTCGCGGAAGAGCTTGAGGTTTTCCTCGGGGGTACGGTCTCTCCAGGGGCTGGGGGTGCCGGGCTTGTCCACGGTGCCGCGGTTGAGACGGATCTCTTCCTGGGTTTGGTCGTCTACGTAGGCCAGGCCGCGCTTGATGAGGTCTTCGGCCCACTCGTAGAGCTGGTCAAAATAGTCGCTGGCATACAGCTCCTTGTCCCACTGGAAGCCCAGCCACTTGATGTCCTCCTTGATAGAGTCCACATACTCGGTGTCTTCCTTGGTGGGGTTGGTATCGTCGTATCTTAAGTTGGTTTTACCACCGTATTTCTGGGCAAGGCCGAAATTGAGGCAAATACTCTTGGCGTGGCCCAGGTGCAGGTAACCGTTGGGCTCCGGAGGGAAGCGGGTCATGATGCTGTCCACTTTTCCTTCGGCCAGGTCCTTTTCAATAATTTCTTCCAGAAAGTTGAGTTTACGCTCTTCCATATACTATAATTAATTAACTTCCAAAGGTACGAAAAAATCTCCATTTAAGGCTGATTAAAAATATTTTTCGTATTTTTGCATGTTTAACGTTACTAAAAAAACCTGTTTAAGAATGGGACTTTTACACGCCAGACTGGCCAAGTATGACCTGCCTCAGAAAATGATGGAAAAGGGTATCTACCCTTATTTCAGACAGATAACCAGCAAACAAGGAACCGAAGTGACTATGGACGGTCACCAGATTATGATGTTTGGTTCCAACGCATATACCGGCCTCACCGGAGACGAGCGAGTAATCAACGCCGGCATCGAAGCCCTCAAGAAATACGGTTCCGGTTGCGCCGGCTCCCGTTTCCTCAACGGAACGCTGGACATCCACGTACAGCTTGAAAAAGAGCTGGCCGCATTCGTGGGCAAAGACGAAGCCCTGGTATTCTCTACCGGTTTCACCGTCAACAGCGGTGTTATCCCCCAGCTCCTCACCAAGGACGATTTCATCATCTGCGACGACCGTGACCACGCTTCCATCGTGGATGGCCGCCGTCTGTCCTTTGCCAAGGGCCTCCACTACAAGCACAACGATATGAAAGACCTGGAGCGCTGCCTCCGCCGCTGCCCCAAGCAGAGCGTCAAGCTCATCGTGGTGGACGGTGTGTTCTCTATGGAAGGAGACCTGGCCAAGCTGCCGGAAATCGTTGAGCTCAAGCACAAGTACGACAACGTGGTAATTATGGTGGACGAAGCCCACGGTCTGGGCGTCTTCGGACAGCAGGGCCGCGGCGTCTGCAACCACTTTGGCCTTACCAACGAAGTAGACCTCATTATGGGCACCTTCTCCAAGAGCCTGGCTGCCATCGGCGGTTTCATCGCTGCCGATAAAGTCATCATCAACTGGCTCCGTCACACCGCCCGCACCTATATCTTCCAGGCCAGCGATACGCCCGCCGCTACCGCATCGGCCCGCGAAGCCCTGCGCATCATTCAGGCCGAGCCTGAGCGCATCACCAAGCTCTGGGACGTTACCAACTACGCCCTGCGCCGCTTCCGCGAAGCCGGCTTCGAAATTGGAGAAACCGAGAGCCCCATCATCCCGCTCTACGTGCGTGACCTGGAGAAGACCTTCATCGTAACCAAGCGTGCCTTTGACGAGGGTGTGTTCATCAACTCCGTGATCCCGCCGGCATGCGCCCCGCAGGACACCCTCATCCGCTTCTCCCTGATGGCCACCCACACCCGTGAACAGGTAGACCGCGCGGTCACCGCCCTCACCAAAGTCTTCAAGGAAGAAGGCATCATCAAATAAAAAAATAAGAGGCGCGAGCCTCTTATTTTTTTTACTTCTGAAGTAGCTCAGCCGCTTTATCCGTATCGGCCTCGTTCAGGACCAGGGAGATGGAGAGCTCCTCGCCGCCCTGGGCCGAGGCGATCACGTTAATGCCCGCGGCACCCAGCTTGCCAAAGACAGCGCCTGAGGTGCCGGGCAGGTTGCGCATACGGCTTCCGAACACCGTGACAATGCCCACAGCCTGATTGAGGACCACTACGTCGTCCAGCGGGAGGAGCGGATTATCCTTGAACAGGCCGCGGATGGCCTCGAGGGCCTTGTCTTTCTGGGCCTCCTGGATGGCGAAACTGATACTGTACTCAGAGGAAGTCTGGGCAATGAAACGGACGTTGACGCCGGCGGCGGCCAGGCAGGAGAAAATGCCTCCCGACATACCCACGCGGCCCAGCAGGCCCGTTCCGTATACGGTGATAAGATTCAGATCCTTGTCTGCAATGACACCCGTCTTGTGGGAAGAACCGGTAGAGATGATGGTGCCTTCAAAGGTCTCGTCTTCGATATTCTTGACCAGGATGGGGATGCCGG
>JAEEQI010000080.1 GCA_016285215.1 Bacteroidales bacterium
ACAAACAGCAGAGTGATGTCCCGCAGCACGAACCTACCGAAGAGGAAAAGGTCAAATTGCACCTGGAGGCATCCTTCACCACCTTTGCAACCAAACTGGATCTGCAAAGCTATGCCGATGCCAAGGAATACATAGTAAAGAACAGCGTGGTGAGTATGGGGATGGACGGAGCCATCCTCTACAACCTGCGTCAGAATGGAGAGTCTATGCTCTGGCTCAAGTTCTCACACCTGGAGGGAGAGAAGTGGCAGCTGGACGGAGACCTCTATGGCGGCCTGGAGTTCCACGGCATCCTGGAGCCTTTTTCTATGATTATCTGTGGTCCCAAATCCTGGGAAAAGTATTGGAACATCCACGTCTATGACCAGGGGAAAGATGTAGCCACCCTGGGTCTGGAAGTCTACGATCTGGGTTATATTCCCGTATTCCGCTTCCAGGATGGAACCTCTTATTCCATTACTACGGTACTGCTGGTAGAACCCCTTATCAATTATCTTCTCAACCATGTCTTATCTACGGAATAGCCTGGCGCTGCTTCTGCTTGTGGCGGGTTGCTTCTGTGCCGGTGCACAGGAGCGGGACACGGTTGCCCACGAGAAGCTGAGCAATTCCATCATTACCGAGCAGATGGACAAGCCTATGGTCCTGAGCTGGCAAGGCATCAGCGGAGAAGTGAATACGGGCAAGATTTCTGCCATCCCCTCCGTTATGGGCAATGCAGACCCCATCCGCTTCGTCCGCCTGCTGCCCAGCGTTCAGCTCTGCACGGAAATGGAAGGCGGCCTGTATATGCAGGGAAGTGAAGCGGCCATGACCCTGGTCTCCCAGCAGGGAGTCCCCGTTTATGGCATTACCCACTTGCTGGGCCTGTTCTCCGTGTTTAACACGCCGCATTTCAAGGGCATCCAGTATGCCACCACGTCGGGACAGGAAGCCCGTCTGGCCGGCCTCATCGATATCCAGCTCAAGGACACGGTGGCCCGGAGATTCTCCGGAGACCTGTCTCTGGGTATGCTCTCCGGACAGGGAACCCTTAGTATTCCGCTGGGCAAGAAATCGTCCCTGACCGTAAGCGCGCGCCGCACTTTCGTCAATACCTTATACAAAAACCAGCTCAAGTACTACGATTCTCCCGTTCGCTATGGTTTCACGGATGCCAACATCACCTGGCTGTGGAAACCCACCAAGCGGGACCGTATCTGGGTGGACTTTTTTGGCAGCCTGGACGATGGCAGCGTGTCCTCCGCCCTCATCAACAATCTGGAGGCCAGCTGGTATAACGGCCTGGGAGCCATTCACTGGAATCACTATTTCTCAGACGCCACCCTCAAGCAGAAGCTTTATGTATCCACGGGGGGCATGCAGGCCATCATGGATGCCTTCAATGCCAAGGGCTACGTGCCTTCCTATATACGGGACTATGGTTACCGCGGAACGTTGGACTGGAAAGACTGGCGGTTTGGTGCACACGTCTCTTTTTATCATATTCAGCCCCAGAACCCCAAGGCCGAAGGTCTTTTTTCCGCTGCCGGCAACCAAGGCGACGAACCCATTCAGAATGCCCTGGAGACCATTCTTTCGGCCGAATACCGCCGCAATCTTGGCTATTGGTTCCAGGTCCACGCCGGGGCCGGGCTTCACTGGTATCTGAGTCCTGAGAAGAAGAGTTTCTTTGGTATCACCCCTCAGGCCGGCCTCACCACCGACTTTCAGGAGTGGGGTAAAATGGAACTGCGCTACGAGCTCAAACGCCAGAACCTGTTCCAGCTGGGCCTGACCAATATGGGTCTGCCCTCCGAGTTCTGGGTAGCCGCCGGAGAACTCCAGAAGCCGCAGTGGTCGCACAATATCTCCCTTTCCTACAATTACACAACGCCCAAGGGAATGTTCACCATTTCTTCTGAGGTGTACTACCGTCAGCTGTACAACCAGCTGGAATACGTGGGGAATCTCCTGGATGTTTATAACGGCCACTATACCCTGGCCAACAGCGTGGCTCCCGGAAAAGGACGGGCCTTCGGCGCCAATATTATGATCCAGAAACAGAAGGGCCGCCTCACCGGATGGATCAGCTATGCGTACGCCCGAAGCCTCCGCACCTTTGATGATGAGAATAAAATAGGAGAGCATCCGTTTGCGCACGACCGTCCGCACGAGCTGGATGTTGTGCTTACTTATGACTTCGGTCGTTTTGACGTGGGCGGCACTTATGTGCTGGCCTCCGGCGCCCCTTACACCCAGCCCAAATCCATCTATATGATTGGCAGCCATCTCATTTGCGAGTATGGACCCTTTAATTCGGGCCGTCTGCCGTACTATTCCCGTATGGATATTTCGGCCAACTGGTATTTCCGCAAAGGCCCCAAGGGAAAGAGCGGCATCAACGTCTCTGTTTACAACGTGCTGGGTAAAGTCAACGACCTGAGCCTGGGTATGCATTATAACGAGAAAAACGGCACCTGTACTTTCAAGACCGCCGGAATCCAGCTTCGTTTCCTTCCGTCCGTTGCCATTTTCCACACCTTCTGATGATGAGAAAGATTGTTATCATACTGTTTTTGGCGGTTTTACTTCCGCTTTCCTGCACCAAGGCCATCCCGCAGAGTGAATCCCGCCTGGTAGTGGAGGGTTGGATAGAGAGCGACGGCCACCCTATGGTCTTGCTTTCGGAATCCCTGATTGTGGAGCTGGGCAAGGAAGTTACTACCGAAGAACTGGTCCAAAGCATTGCCAAGTGGGCCCGCGTGACGGTTAGTGACGGAGAAAAATCGGCCGTACTTACCGGTGTGGTGGACGCCAACTATTTCCCGCCCTATGTGTTTTCTACAGACAAGATAACGGGAAAGCCGGGGAAAACCTATGAGCTTAAGGTAGAATACAAAGACTATGTGGCCACCGCAAAGACCACCATCCCGGAGCCGGTTCCCATTGATACGGTGTATGTGGCCTCCGTACAGGACAGCCTTTGCCACGTGGTATGCGGTTTTACCGATCCGTCCCAAAAAGGAAATTATTACAAGGTCTTCACCCGTGAAGAGGGGGTAGATACGCATTATCATCCTTCGGCCCTGGCCCAGATAGACGACTCGCAGCTCAATGGCTATACCGAGTTATTTATGTATAGTACCCAGCGCCTGATGGATTTCCTCGCTATGCCCAATATTAAGGAAGGGAACGAGTTGTGGGTAAAATTATGCACCATGGATGCAGAGGCCTATAGCTTCTGGAACAACTACCAGGTTCTCCTGTACGCCAACGTCTTTGGCGCAGAAACCGGCACCACAATGAAGAGCAATATCAACGGTGCTCTGGGCTATTGGATAGGCTACGGCGTAGACAAACCTGTCCGTATCCAGCTCAAGAAGTTATAACTGACCTTCTTTCTGCGCGGCGGACACCAGCTCGGCTGTGTTGGCCACGTCAAATTTGACCAAAAGCTTTTTCCGGTACCATTTGACCGTTTCCGGGCTCAGGCACAGGGCCTCGGCAATTTGAGGCGTGGTGTATCCTTTGGACAGCAAGTCCAGGATTTCAAGCTCCCGTTTGGATAGAGAGGGGGCCGAAGCCTGGCCGCGCAGCTCTTCCAGGGTCTCTTCCATGACAGCGGCGGTATCGGCCTGCGCCTGGCGGGAAGCCCTGAGACGGTTGCCCAGGAAGGCCGCCAGAAGGACCAGGACCACCAGCAGGACGGCCCCTATCAGAAGCCCTGTGAGCAGGCGCTGCTGGGATTCCAGGGCCAATGACATGTACTCAAAGTTCTCTTTCCGTTGAAGAGGTTCCTCCGTGTCGTGGAGGGAGAAATAGTCTTCGGCCTTATGGAAATACCGTACGGCTTTCCAGTTTTGGCCTTTTTCCATGTATAGGCGCCCCAGACCCTTCTGAGCGTTGGCCATCCAGAGGGAATCGTTGGCGGCCTGGGCATAGGAAAGCGACTTCTGGTAAGCATCCAACGCCTTGTTGAGATCTCCCTCGTCGGTCCAGGTTTCTCCTATATTATAATAGAGGACGGCATTGCTGCTGTTCCAGCCGTATTTGTCAAAGATTTCCCCGGCTTTGGCGTACAGGCGCATGGCTTCCGGGATGTTGCCCATGGTATTATACAGGTTGCCAACGGTGCCATACAGCACGGAACGGGCATCGTCAACGGTCTTTGGGTCGGCTACTAGTCTTTCGGCCGCCTCTAGGGCCTGGTTATAGTAGTAGGCGGCGCTGTCCAGCTCTTCGCTTGCCCAGAAGCACTGACCAATGTGGCGTAAAGCATCCAGGTTCTCATATTCCCACCCTCGGGTCTGGCTTATGGAAAGGGCTTTCCGTGCATAGAATTCGCACTTGGGGCTTATAATGTTGCTGTATCCCAGCATAAGCTCCCGGTAAGCGGCGTTGAGTTTTACCAATTCTTCTTCGGAGGCCTTTTCTATGGCGTCCGGCGTCCACTTGGCCACCTCCCTTTCCAGGGAATCCAGATTGTGGCCCCGGTGGTCGTTGTAGGCTTGGGCACGGAGCCCGCAAGCCAGCAAACAAATGATGATAAATCCCTTTTTCACGGTCACGAAGATACTAAAAAGATTTCACTTCCACCCTTTTGGGTGGTGTTTTTCATTTCCAGAATGGTGAACTTTGACCTTGCAATATCAACACAAACCACTTTGACATGAAAAAACTAGTTGTTTCTCTTACCGTGCTGTGCCTGCTTGGCAGCACCGCCGGTGCCCAGAGTTTTCTGAAGAATCTGGGCCAGCGAGCCAAAAATGCCGCCGAACAGAACATTGGCGACAAAGTAGAAAAAGGCGTTAACGACGTCCTGGACGGCAAATTAGGTAAAAAAGACAAGAAAGAAGAGGCCAAGGAGGCCCCCAAGGCCGAAGTCCCCGTACAGGCCGCCGAAACCCCCAAGACCCAGGTACAGACCGGCTACGCCAAGAGCGACTTTGTGCCGGGCGACGAGATTTTCTTCGATGACACTTTTGAAAATGAGCGCGTGGGCGAATTCCCGCTGCGCTGGGACCTCCTGGACGGTTATGTGGAGACCGCTACGCTGGAAGGCCGCAAGGTCCTGGCCTTTACGGATAATGGCCAGGGCCAGGTGATGCCCCTGATGAAAGAAAGATGGAGCTGGCTGCCGGAGATTTTCACCGTGGAGTTTGACCTTTTTGTGGCCCCGCTTTCGGAAGAAGAATCGTCCGATCTTACCTTGAGCCTGTCTTTTGGCGCTCCCGGGGCTTCCGACTATTACAATGCTCCCAGCGTTGTCACTTTCCGCTATAGGGAGGACGGCTCTTCCACTCTGGAATGGGGGCTTGTTAAACCGAATTCCGATATGATGACTAGCGGCGACAAGGATTTGGGCCTCAATCCCGACAGGGGAGGTTATAACGAAAAGGACAACCCCCTGAAGGCCGGAGAATGGAACCATTTTGCCTTCTCCTTTAACCAGAGGGCCTTCAAAGGCTATATCAACGGTTTCCGTCTTATCAATGTTCCGGCTATGGCAGCCCCTGGGTACTTCTTCTTTAGCAGTGGTTCCCAGTATCGTTTCAGCGGCATCAGCAATGTCCGCATAGCCAAAGGAGCCGTGCCCCTGTATGACCGCCTGATGAGCGAGGGCAAGATTGTCACCTATGCCATCACCTTCGAGACGGGCAAGGCCGATCTGAAGCCCGAATCCATAGTAGAAATCAACCGCGTAGCCGCACTTATGCAGGAAAATCCCGGCCTGGAATTCGAGGTGCAGGGCCACTGCGACGCCACCGGCTCCGACAAAGTGAATGATCCGCTGTCCCAGAAGAGGGCCGAAGCCATTGTGGCCGCCCTGGTAGAGAAGGGGATTGCATCGGCCCGCCTTACGCCGGTTGGAAAGGGCTCCCACGAACCCATTGCGTCCAATAGCACCGAAGAAGGCCGCGCCAAGAACCGCCGTGTGGAATTTGTAAAGAAGTAGCTTATGAAAAAGATGTTGATGATGGCGGCGATGCTCTTTGCGGGCGTCTCTGCCTGGGCCCAGTGGACCGGCCCTTATAAACTCTCCCTCCCCAAGAACAACTTCCGCATTGCTGCGGAGCGTTTTAGCGAAAGCGGCCAGCTGGAGGCGGCCAACGTGTACGCTATGATTGGGGACACCTATTGCTACGTTGAGGCCCATCCCGGTGAGAACACCTTGTATGAGAAGTACGATTATACCACCAAGCAAGGCCTTCAGGGCACGTATTTTACCAATAAGTTTGTATACGACATCGATGACCCCGGAGATTGGTTTGATATGTATGCCCCTGCCCCGGAGCCGGAAACCCTCTGGGTCTGTTCCGAGCTGTCGGACTTTGGCCGCGACAACCAGAATGACCCTGATCTGGAGCCCGGAATAGTGATGCAGCGCCTCCGTCAGTACAACCGCAAACAGACCGAACTGGCCCAATACTACAAAGGCGAGGAGGACGTTTGCGGCGTCAAGTGCTGGGTGTTTGACTTCCGTGGCAAGGGCGTGATGGGCTACGGCTCAAGCTGCTGGTGGATTGACCCCTCTAACGGGCTGGTCCTCAAGCGGGTAGACGAAGACGGAAGCCGCTGGCAAGTGACCGACTATCAGCTGGATTACAAACTCTGGGACAAAGAGACCAATCCCTACAACTTCTACAAATAGCTTCTGGGCCCTCTTCTTCCGACCCTCGTAAGATATCCGGAAAAAAGCAGTATCTTTGTACGATATGTCGGAAGACAAGAAGATCATACAACAGTTTACTTCCGGAGAGTACAAAGAGGGCTTTGTAACGGATGTGGAGCAGGAGTTCATCCCCAAAGGATTGAACGAGGAAATTGTGCGTATGATATCGGCCCGGAAAGAGGAGCCTGAGTGGCTGCTGGAGTTCCGGCTGGATGCCCTGCGCAAGTGGCAGGCTATGCCGCAGCCGCAGTGGGCCCATCTGGATATGCCGGAGATTGACTTCCAGGACATTATCTACTTTGCCGCCCCCAAGAAAGACAAGGATCGCCCCAAGGAAATTGACCCCAAGCTGGCCGAAACGTTTGACAAGCTGGGCATTCCGCTGCAGGAGCGCGACGTACTGGCCGGCGTGGTGGCCGTGGACGCCGTTTTTGATTCCGTGTCCGTTACCACCACTTTCCGTAAAACCCTGGCCGAGAAAGGAATCATCTTCTGCTCGTTCTCGGAGGCCGTGAAGGAGCATCCGGACCTTGTGCGCAAGTACCTGGCCTCCGTTGTGCCGTCCAGCGACAACTATTTTGCCGCCCTCAATTCGGCCGTTTTCTCCGACGGCTCCTTCTGCTACATCCCCAAGGGCGTCAAGTGCCCTATGGAGCTCAGCAGCTACTTCCGCATCAACGCCAAGGGCACCGGTCAGTTTGAGCGCACGCTCATAGTGGCCGATGAAGACTCCTACGTGAGCTATATGGAAGGCTGCACTGCTCCTATGCGGGACGAGCAGCAGCTCCACGCTGCCGTGGTGGAGATCATTGTAGAAAAAGGGGCCGATGTCAAGTACTCCACGGTGCAGAACTGGTATCCCGGAGACGCCGACGGCAAGGGAGGCATCCTGAACCTCGTGACCAAGCGCGGCATTTGCAAGGGAGACGGCTCCCACCTGAGCTGGACCCAGGTGGAAACCGGCAGCGCCATTACCTGGAAATACCCCTCTACCATATTAAAAGGAGATTACAGCAGCTCCGAGTTCTACTCGGTGGCCGTAACCAACAACCACCAGCAGGCCGATACCGGCACCAAGATGATTCACCTGGGCCGGGGAACTAAGAGCCGCATTGTCTCCAAGGGCATTTCGGCCGGCGTGAGCCAGAACAGCTACCGCGGCCTGGTGCGTATGGGCAAGAACGCCCAGAACGCCCGCAACTACTCCCAGTGCGACAGCCTCCTCATTGGCTCCCGCTGCGGCGCCCATACCTTCCCGGACATCCAGAGCCAGAATCCTTCGGCCACGGTGGAGCACGAAGCCACCACTTCCAAGATTTCGGAGGACCAGCTCTTCTACTGCAACCAGCGGGGAATCGGCCCGGAAGATGCCGTAGGACTCATCGTGAACGGATATGCCCGCGAGGTGCTGAGCCGCCTGCCCATGGAATTTGCCGTTGAGGCGCAGAAACTATTGCAAGTATCCCTTGAAGGATCTGTAGGATAATGGAATATTTAGATTTAATACTGTTTGAACTGGCCGGACGTCCGGTCTTGCTGATTGACTTTGTGAGCTCGCTGCTGGGACTTACCTGTGTATTCCTGGCGGGCCGGAATTCCAAATACAACTTCTGGGTGGGCTACCTGTACACGGCCGCCCTGTTCCTGCTTTTCTGGAACAAGAACCTCTACGCCAACCTGCTGCTGCAGCCGGTATCGCTGGCCATCAACATTATGGGCCACTACCGCTGGACGCACCCCAAGTCTTCCGAGCGCAGCTCGCAGGACCACAAGGCCCTTCGCGTATCTATGCTCACGGGCCAGGAGCGTTTTATCAGCGTGCTGGGTGTGCTGCTGGTGGCCTTTGCCTGGGGCTGGCTGCTGGATTCGCTCTTCCCGGCCGACCCTCATCCCTACCTGGATTCCGTGGTAACGGCTCTCATCCTGCTGGCCCAGCTGCTGAGTTCCCTCAAGAAGTGGGACTGCTGGCTGGTGTGGCTGGCGGTCAACGTAACCCAGATTATCCTGCACCTGAGCGTGGGCAACGTGTTTATGCCCATTGTCTGCGCCCTGTACCTGGTGAACGGCCTGTGGTCGCTCATCACCTGGATTAAACTATACAGAAGAAATGCTTGAGATAAGAAACCTGCACGCCCGTATTGGGGATAAGGAAATCCTCAAGGGAATTGACCTGGATATCAAACCCGGAGAGGTGCACGCCGTGATGGGCCCCAACGGAGCCGGCAAGAGCACGCTGAGCGCCGTTCTCACGGGCCGTCCGGACTACGAAGTCACTGAGGGAAGCATCCTCTACAAGGGACAGGACCTGCTGGCCTTGGCCCCCGAGGAGCGTGCCTGGGCGGGCCTTTTCCTGAGTTTCCAGTATCCCATTGAGATCCCTGGCGTTACCATCACGGCCTTTATGAAGGCCGCCGTCAATGCCAAGCGCAAGGCCCAGGGACAGGAGGAGATGAAAGCCGGCGATTTCCTCAAGCTGATGAAGGAAAAGATGGCCCTGGTGCAGATGAAACCCGAATTTGCCAAGCGCGAAGTGAACGTGGGTTTCTCCGGAGGCGAGAAAAAACGCAACGAGATTTTCCAGATGGCCCTGCTGGAGCCGGACCTCTCCATCCTGGACGAGACCGACAGCGGCCTGGACGTGGACGCCCTCAAGATAGTGGCCGACGGCGTGAATACCCTCCGCAGCCCCCGGAAGAGCGCCATCATCATTACGCACTACCACAAGCTCCTTGAATACGTACAGCCCGATGTGGTGCACGTGCTCAAGGCCGGCCGCATTGTGAAAACCGGCGGCCGCGAACTCATAGACGCCATTGAATCCAAGGGATTTGACCAGTTCTAAGATGGGCCACGGACATTATATCGCACCCCCTGCGGGACAGTACCAGGTGAAGGCCGGCGAAAAGCTGGAACTTCAGTTTGTAGTGCTGCCGGGGGAGAGCCGTGACATGGAATTAGGCATCGACCTCGTGGGCCCGGGCGCGGAAGCCCACGTCAAGGCCCTGTACCTTTGCAAGGCCGATGAAAAGGTGAATTTCCGCATTGTAATGCATCACAAGGCGGCCGGCTGCAAGAGCACCCAGCTCATCAACGGCATTGCCGGCGGGCAGGCCCAGGTGCACTTTGACGGCACCATCGTGGTGGCCCCGGATGCCCAGCAGACCGAAGCCTACCAGGAAAACCACAACATTGTGCTCACGCCCGAGGCCAAGGTGGAAACCAAACCCCAGCTGGAAATTTACGCAGACGACGTCAAGTGCTCCCATGGCGCCACCGTGGGCCAGCTCAATCCCGATGAACTTTTCTACATGCGCTCCCGCGGCATCCCCGAAGCCGAGGCCCGCATGCTCCAGATGCTCTCTTTCCTGTCTCCGGTAATTCCGGAAGGCCGGGAAGAAGAAATAGAACAAGCCATCAGAACCCTTTAAACTAAACCCGATTATGAAGAAATTGATTGCTATCCTCTGCTTCGCGCTGGCCTTTGTGCCCGCCCAGAAGCTCTTTGCCCAGAAGTTCAGCATTGGTGCAGGAACCTCCTCCCACGGCTATGTATTCCACGGCGACAATGAAAGCAAAGCAGCTGTCGCTCCCGGCCTGTCCATCGATTTTGAGGCCACTTTCCCGGTGAGCAAGGTATTCGGCGTGGCCGCCGGCGCCTCCCTTACGGGCGTCGCTGGTTACCACTTTGGCGGTAATAAATCCATCAACCTGGGAGAAATCTACCTGGACGTTCCCGTACGCGCCCGTTTCGACATCCCTGTGGGCGGCCGTAACAACCTGTTCCTGTTTACCGGCCCCGTGCTGTCGGTCAATCTGGTATCCATTGACGCCCACGCATCCGGAACCACCAGCAACTACGACACCAACAAGGATCTCCGCCGCTTCGACGTTATGTTCGGCTTTGGCGTAGGCATTGACATCATCGAGCACATCCGCGTGGCTCTGGGCTTTGACTACGGCCTGTTGGACCGCGTTGCTTCTCCCGACAGGAAATGCCACCACAGCCAGCTCAAGCTGGGTGTCCAGTACATTTTCTAATTGGTGCAGATGCGTCTGTGCAGAAAGCTTACAGGGCTGGTGGCGGTCTGTCTGACGGCCGCCTCCTGCCTTGCGCCTTCCGGCACGGACAAAAAGACCCAGGCCCTCCTGGAAGAGTTGGACGGCTAC
>JAEEQI010000081.1 GCA_016285215.1 Bacteroidales bacterium
TGCAGTCCCAAATATGGTGGATGTAGTTCAGCTGGTAGAGCATCGGATTGTGGTTCCGAGTGTCGTGGGTTCGAGCCCCATCATCCACCCCAAAAGAAAAGCCCTCAGTCGAGGGCTTTTTTCTTTTGGGCTGGATGAAGATCATCCAGCCTTCGGCCTTACGTTACCCCCTCCCTAAGTCCCTCCCCTCGGGGGAGGGATTGGCGGCAGAAGCCGCCATACGGGCCTGCAGGCCCTGTCACTTCGCTCCGGAAAGGTGGATGATAAACTACCTTTTACAGTTTTTCTCCGAAGGCGAGGTCTCCGGCGTCTCCCATACCGGGGATGATGTAGTTGTGGCTGGTTAGTTCCTCGTCAATGGCGGCGACCCAGAGGGTGTAGTTGCTGTCCAGTTTCTGGCTCAGCTGGTCCACGGCGTAGCGGCTGGCGATGGGACATACCATATGAATGTGGGTGGGCATACCGCCTTCTTCCTGGAGTTTCTGGAGGGTGACTTCCATAGAAGCGCCGGTGGCCAGGAGAGGATCTACCAGGATGAGGGTCTTGCCTTCCAGGGAAGGGCAGGTGCAGTAGTCTGCGTGTACCTTGAAGTAGTCTCCCTTGCCGGACTTTCTGAAAGTGGCCAGGAAGGCGCTCTCGGCGTGGTCGAAGACGTTCAGGAAGCCTTCCTGAAGCGGGAGGCCGGCGCGCAGGATGGCGGCCAGCACCAGGGTGGTGTCAGAAGTGGAGACCTTGGCCACGCCCAGCGGGGTGGTTACTTCTTTCTCCGAATACGAAAGCGATTTGGAAATCTCATAGGCGAAGATGGCGCCCACGCGCTCCATATTGGTACGGAAACGCAGACGGTCTTTCTGGATGCGGACATCGCGAATTTCGGCGATGAAGTTATTGAGAACCGAGTTGTTCTCTCCGAGATTAACGACTTTCATAGGCTTCTGACTTAAGATTCACCTACAAATATAATAAAATCCCGCTTACATCTTCACCAGCTTCTCCTCCGAAAATGAAAAAAAGGAATCTTCGCATACGATGACGTGATCCATCAGGCCGATTTCTACAGCGCCAAGGGCCTTCTTCAGGATCTCCGTCTGGCGGATATCGGCCTGCGAAGGGAGGGCCTGCCCGGAGGGATGGTTGTGCACCAGCACCACCTGCGAGCACTGCTTCTCGATGGCCTTTCGCACGATGCGCCGGGTGTCTATGAGGGTGGTCTCCAGCCGGCCCACGGTGATCATTTCCTTTCCAATTAAGTAGTTGGTGCGGTTCAGGTACAGGACCCACGACTCTTCGTGGTCCAGGTGCTTGAGGAAGGGCAGCATCACCCGGTACACAAGTTCCGGAGAAGTGACGGCGCGTTTGTCTACCATCGCCATCTCTTCAAAGCATCTTCGGCCCAGTTCTAAAGCGGCGGCTATTCCTATGGCGCGGGCCTCTCCCACGCCCTTCTGCTGCATCAGCTGCTCCAGCGGCATAGCTCCCAGCAGCGTTAGCCTTCCACCGGCCGAAACCATTAGTTCCTGCGATACTTCCAAAGCATTCTTGCTCACCGTTCCGCAGCCCAGCAGAATGGCCAGCAGCTCGGCATTGGAAAGCGCTTTGGCTCCCCTTATCCTCAGTTTCTCGCGAGGCTTTTCGCCTACAACATACTCTTTCATTTTCATAGGAACCAAATATAGGATACAAAAAAAGAAAACAACACAATCGTAAAAAAGATTGTGTTGTTTCAGAGGGTATTTTGTGGGTTTTACCCGACTAGCCGTAAGAAAAAAACTCGTTTCTTACTGGATGAAGGCAATGATTTCGCCCTTGGCTACGTTGTCTCCCTGCTTGCCCAGAACGGCTACCAGGAGGCCGTCCACGGCGGCTACCACGTCTTCAATTCCGTAGAAGGTCTGCACGTGACCCACTACCTCGCCGGCCTTCACCTTCTTGCCCACGATGGGAGCCTTGGAGGCGTCGTCCACGTCCAGTTCCCACAGGAGCTGGCCCTTGACGGGGCACTGGATGGGCGTGGCCTTGGGATAGCGCTCCACATAGTCTTCCACCTTGAACTTGGGAATTTCCACCACGGGACGTTCCACCACGATGGGAGCACCGGCCTTGGCCTTCATTTCGGCCAGGTCTTTTTCGAAACGTTCCTTGGCAATGCCGCTGCGGTAGTCTCTGTACTGACGCTCGAACATAGCCATATTCAGGAGTTCTTCGTCGTCCTCGCCGTAGTCCCAGCCTTCCTCGTCCATCATCTTGCGGAACTTGGGAAGCTCGTTGGGATACATATCCTGCGGGTTGCCGGTGTAGAACTCCATTCCCTTTTCCTTGGCCAGGGCCACAATCTCGGGATCCAGTTCTCCGGGCAGCTTGCCCATATTGCCCAGGATCATACCCCAGGTATCCTTGTCGATGGTGGTCCAGCGGGGCTTGTCGTTGAGCATATTGAACAGGTTCATCAGGGCCGTGTTCTTCACGTACTGGCTGAACGGAGTCACCAGCGGCGGGTAACCCAGACGAGGCCATACGTATTCTACCTCGTCAAAGAGTTTCACCATCAGGGTATCGAGGCTCATCTCGGGACGGCCGTGGGCACGCTGGGCGGCGTTAATGGCGCCCTGGAAGCCCTTGAGGTCGGCCATCATAGAACCCATCATACCGCCGGGCAGGCCGCAGCCTACCAGCAGGGAGGTCATCTGGGAGTTGGTGGGGTTGATCCAGTAGCCCAGGAAGTCGTCAATGAATTCCTGCGTGAGGCGACGGACCTCCATATAGGCGTCCATATTGATGTCCTTGACCTGGAAGCCATCGGCCCTCATCATCTGCTGGATGGTAATCACGTCCGGATGGACCTTACCCCAGGAGAGAGGCTCTACGGCCACGTCCAGATAGTCGGCGCCGGCACGGGCTACTTCCAGCATAGATGCCGGGGAGAAGCCGGGACCGGTGTGTCCGTGGTACTGGACCTTGATTTCCGGATGGGCTTTCTTGATGCCGGCCACAATCTGTCCCAGCTCGGTGGGACGGCCTACGCCGGCCATATCCTTGAGGCAAATTTCGTCGGTTCCGTATTCTACCAGCTGGTCCACCAGCTTGAGGTAGTAGTCCACCGTGTGAACGGGAGAGTGCGTGATGGACAGGGCTGCCTGAGAAATCATTCCGCCCTTCTTGGCAAACTCAATGGAAAGTTTGAGGTTGCGAGGGTCGTTAAGGCCGCAGAACGAACGGGCAATATCGGTGCCCTGTTTCTTCTTGACCTTGAACATAAGTTCACGGACATCGGCCGGCACGGGATTCATACGGATACCGTTAAGACCACGCTCCAGCATATGCGTCTGGATGCCTGCCTTGTGGAAAGGAGCCGTCCACTTGCGCACGGACACGTTGGGGTTCTCGCCATACAGGAGGTTCACCTGCTCAAAGGCGCCGCCGTTGGTTTCCACACGGTCAAAGCAACCCATATCCACAATAGCGGGAGCTACCCGTACCAACTGGTCCACGCGGGGTTGATACCTGCCGGAACTCTGCCACATATCCCTGTAAACCAGGGAAAACTTGATTTCTCTTTTAGCCATATAATAATGTGCAAATTGTCGTATCCACAAAGATACAAATTTTATCGGAAAAAAATTTCCGTCCGGATTGCCTTACTCGCAGATGAGGGTGGCGGAGGTGCAGTCTACTACCTTCACGGTGGTGTAAGTGCCCTTGGAGCGACCCGTGGCGGGGAATACGCACATCATATTGTTGGAGGCGCGGCCGCAGAGCATATTGGGGTCGCGCTTGGAGGGGCCTTCTACCAGCACTTCCAGTTCCTTACCCATCTGGGAGCGGTAACGCTCCAGGGACTTGCGGTTCTGCAGGTCAATGATCTCCGAAAGGCGGCGGTTCTTTACGTTGGCCGGGACGTCGTCCTGCATAGTGCGGTTGGCCAGGGTGCCGGGGCGGTCCGAGTATGCAAACATAAAGGCCCAGTCAAAGCCCACCTGATCCATCAGGGATACGGTGTCTGCGTGGTCCTGCTCCGTTTCCGTGCAGAAGCCGGCAATCACGTCCGTGGTGAGGCCGCAGTCGGGCATCACCTCCCGGATCTTGGCCACGCGCTCCAGGTACCACTCACGGTCGTACTTGCGGCGCATCAGGGCCAGCATACGGCTGCTGCCGCTCTGGACGGGCAGATGGATGTGCTTGCAGATATTGGGATGGGCGGCCATAGTGTAGATGACCTCGTCCGAGATGTCTTTGGGATGGGAAGTGGCAAAGCGAACGCGAAGGTCCGGGGCAATGGCGGCCACCCGCTCCAGCAGGTTGGCAAAGGTCACGGTCTCGGTCTCGCTCTTCCACAGATAGCTGTCCACGTTCTGACCCAGCAGCGTCACTTCCTTGTAGCCCTTCTGGTATACGTCGCAGGCCTCGCGCACGATGGAGTGGGCGTCGCGGGAACGCTCGGCTCCACGGGTGTAAGGCACCACGCAGTAAGAGCAAACGTTGTTGCAGCCGCGCATAATGGAGATAAAGGCCGAAATCCCGTTGCGGTCCGTACGGACGGGAGTGATATCGGCATAAGTCTCGTCCCGGGAAAGGAGGACGTCAATCTGGGGAGCGTCGGGCCTTACGGCTTCCAGCAGGCGGGGCAGCGAACGATAGGCGTCCGGGCCCACCACCAGGTCCACTTTATGGGTATCCAGGAGCTTGTCTTTGAGTCTTTCGGCCATACAGCCCACGATGCCCACAATGAGGCCGGGGCGGGAGGCGCGCAGCTGATGGAAGACTTCAATTCGGCCCCAAATGCGCTGCTCTGCGTTGTCGCGGATGCTGCAGGTGTTGGCCATTACGAGGTCGGCCTCTTCCATTTTTTCCGTGCGGGAATAGCCGGCGCCCTCCAATATGGAGAATATGACTTCGGTGTCATTTACGTTCATCTGACAGCCGTAGGTCTCTATGTATGCTCTTTTTTTCATCGGGTGCAAAGATACGAAAAAAATCACTACCTTTGTGTTTATGAAAGTCATTCGTCAAATCGGCATCTTTCTTGTAGCAGCCCTCCTGGCCTGCTCCTGCGGGGTATCCAAAGTGAAGGATATTGCCCTCACTTCCGTGGGCATCCAGTACATCGTCCCCACTTCGGCCCGCTCTATGGATGCCAAGCTTTTGCTGGGAATTGACAACCCCTCCATTGGCTTTGCCGTACAGGAAGTGACCGGTGTCATCCGCTATAACGATAAAGAGATAGCCCATTTTGTGACCGGCCCCCTGCAGCTGGAAGCCAAAAGCTCTCAGACATACGACTTTCCCTGCACCATCACCCTGGCCGAGGGTGCCTCCCTCCTGGACGTGCTCATCATAGCCTCCAAGGGAAACCTCAAAGGATTAAAGGCCGATGTGGACGTGCAGGCAGCCCTTAAGAAACACGGAGTGCTCCGGGCCCCCTTCCGCTTTAGGGATCTGGACCTTCACGAGCTCTCACAAAGATAGACTATGAAACGTATTCTTCTCATATTGGGATTCGCACTGCTCTGTGCCGGTTTGCACGCACAGGAGGCAGAAACCGTCACCGCTCCCGTAGACTCCACCCTGCTGGGCAAGGACATCCTTACCGTCCTGGGCCCCGGCGCACAGGTATACCAGACGGCAGAAGTCAAGCAGGCCCTCGCAGACTATGTCAAGGGCAATGCCTCCAAGACCATCAGCGGTTACCGCATCCGCGTGTTCTATGACAATTCCCCCCAGGCCCGCGTTCGCTCGGAGGCCATTGTAAACACGCTGGAAACCGTATATCCGGAGCACAAGGTCTACCGCAGCTTCGAGAGCCCCAACTACAAGGTACTGCTGGGCAACTTCCGCTCCAAGGACGAGGCCCTGCGCATCTTCAACCAGCTCAAGAAGACATATCCCACCGCTTACATTATCAAGGATAATATCGAGTATCCCCTCTAATGGCCTCCATTAAACAAGGACTTGAACAGAAACTGCAGCAAAAGCTTTCGCCGCTCCAGATCCAGACCATCAAGCTGATCGAGATGCCGGTGCAGGCTTTGGAGCAGCACGTGCGCGAGGTGCTCAACGACAACCCCGTGGTGGACGACACTCCCCAGGGCGGTTCCGACGACGAACCCCGCGATGTGTCCATCTCCCAGGTAGAGGCCCAGGAGCAAAGCGGCGGTTCCCTGGAAGAGAACTACGGTCCGCAGGACGACGACATCCCTTCCTACAACCTCCACGTGAACAACTGGGGCAAGGACGAGCGCCCGGAGTACAACACCTTCTCCGTGAAGCAGAGCTTTACCCAGAGCCTGCAGGAGCAGCTGGGCTACCGCAACCTGACGGAGCACGAGCGAACCGTGGCTTCCTTCATCATCGGTTCGTTGGATGAAGACGGCTACCTCCGCAGAGACATCGAGTCCCTGGTAGACGACCTGGCCTTCCGCGCCGGCGTGGAATCTTCGGCCGAAGAAGTGGAGAAGATGCTCAAGATCATCCAGGAGTTCGAGCCCTCCGGCGTGGGTGCCCGTGACCTCCGCGAATGCCTCCTGCTGCAGCTGGAAGACAAGAAGCGAACCCCGTCCGTGGACAATGCCATCCGTGTGCTGGAAACCCAGTTCGAGGCCTTCAAGAACCGCCATTTCCAGAAGATTATGGCCCGCCTGCATCTGTCGGAAGACGAGATGAAGGCCGTGCTGGAAGAAATCCGTCGTCTCAACCCCGCCCCGGGCGGCCAGATAGACGATTCCTATAACGACCAAGCCCAGCAGGTGGTCCCCGACTTCCAGCTGGATTACGAAAACGGCCAGCTCATCCTGAGTATGCCCCGCTTCTCCATACCCGAGCTCCGCATCAACCGCAAGTACTCGGAAATTATGGAGAACGGCCGCCTCTCAGAATCCAGGGCCGATAAGGAAGCCGCTACCTTCGTAAAGCAGAAGATCGATTCGGCCAAATGGTTCATCGAGGCCCTGCGGCAGCGGCAGAATACGCTGGAAAGCACTATGCGTGCCATCATTGATTTCCAGCACGACTACTTTATAGACGGAGATGAGACATCCCTCAAGCCTATGGTGCTCAAAGACATTGCAGAGCGCACGGGCTTTGATATCTCCACCATCTCCCGTGTGGTCAACAGCAAGTGGATCCAGACCCACTTTGGCATTTTCCCGCTCAAATACTTCTTCTCGGAAGGTCTGGAAAACAGCGAAGGCGAGGAAGTGAGCACCCGCGAAATCAAGAAAGTCCTCCGCGAAATGGTGGATGGAGAAGACAAGCACAATCCGCTCACAGACGACGAACTGGTAGACGGCCTGGCCGCCAAGGGCTACAAAGTGGCCCGCCGTACCATTGCCAAGTACCGCGCTTTGCTGGACATTCCCAAAGCAAGGCTCAGAAGGGAACTATAATCTATTATGGAGAGAGTATGCTCATATTCCGTGGCGGGCTTCGGCTTTTGCATAGACGGCGCTCCTTTTGAACCGTCTAATCTTGAGCCGTTTAGAGCAGCCCGGAAGCCCCAAGAAAATCTCTTTATCCTGCATGTCGTTCCTTCTTTGGAGGTATGCCCCATCCAACCTTTCTACCAGACCGATGACGGACCTGATTTTCCGGAGATTACCCTCTGGAAGAAGGCCCAAGGCTACCGCGTGCAGATGCGGCCGCTTCCTACTCGGCCGGTGGCGGCGGTGATGGACGTTTCGGCCCGCTGGGACGAAGCCTGGATCAGGCTGGAAGGGAATGACGATTCCTTCGGCCTTAATAATGCCCTTATGTTGCTGTTTGCTTTTTCAACGGCCGATAAAGGTGCGCTGGAAATGCACTCCTCGGTGATTATGCAGGGCGGGAAAGGCTTTCTGTTTTTGGGAAAGAGCGGTACGGGCAAGAGCACGCACAGCCGTCTGTGGCTCCGGTACATCCCCGGTTCGGAGTTACTGAACGACGACAACCCCATCCTTCGCCTTATGCCGGACGGCACCGCCCGCGTTTATGGCAGCCCCTGGAGCGGCAAAACCCCTTGCTACAAGCCCCAGGACGTGCCGGTGGGCGCCGTGGTGCGCTTAAGCCAGGCCCCCGAGAACCGCATCACGCGGCTCCCGCTGATCCAGGCCTATGCGTCCCTGATGGCTTCGGCCTCTTCTTTCAGACCTTTGAAAGAGCTGGCCGATGGATGGCACCGCACGCTGGAAGGACTGGCGTCCTGCGTTCCCTGCTATCATCTGGACTGCCTGCCGGACCAGGCAGCAGCCGAACTCTGTTATAAAACGATCTATGACTAAAAAAGTTCTCCCCAACGAATTGGTTTTAGAGGAAGCCGGCCGCCTGCTGGAGGAGGGTCGTGAAGTAAGTTTCACGCCACTTGGAGACAGTATGCTGCCCTTCATCCACGGTGGAAAGGACACCGTGACCCTCAAAATTATTCCCAACGTAGACGTAGGTGACATTGTGCTGGCGCGGCTCCCCGGCCCCCAGTATGTCCTGCATCGCGTGGTGGACCGCAACCACAGCCGGCTCATCCTGCAGGGAGACGGCAACCTCCGGGGTCTGGAAGGCTGCACCCGTGAGGACGTGATTGGAACGGTGACGGCCATCAACGGAGAAAAACCCGGCAAGGGCACGCTCTGGTGCAGCATCCTCAAGCCTTTCCGCAGAATTATCTTAGCAATATACAGACGCATCATATGAAAATCAAAGATGGATTTACGCTCCGCACCATCTGCGGAGAACACATTGTCATTGGAGAGGGCCTGGCCCAGGTGAACTTTAACAAGATGCTGTCCCTCAACGGGTCTGCCGCCTATCTGTGGGAACAGCTCAAGGGCAAGGAGTTCACGGAGGAAGATGCCGTAAAACTCCTCACCGACAAATACGACGTAACCCCCGAACGCGCCCTGGAAGACGTAAAGAAACTCCTGGAGGAGTGGAAGAAGCAGGACGTTGTTGAATAAATGAAAAGCTTCCGTGCTTGTATGAGGGCCCTTTGGGCCATGTCGGGCCCCGTTCGGTGGAGAATGGCGGTCAGCGTGGCGGTGGGTCTGGTGCGCATTGCGGCGTCACTGGGCTTTGTGTGGTCCAGCAAGCATCTGGTAGATATTGCAACGGGAGACAGTCCCGACCCTCTGGCCTGGGGTATAGGCTATTTCATTGGTGTTCTGGTTGTTCAGCTGCTCACCATCATCTTTGTAAACTGGTGGGACAGCTATAACCACGTTAAGGCCCAGAACCTTCTGCGCCGGGATCTCTTTGGCCACGTGCTTCGCGCCCGCTGGGACGGCCGTGAGCGTTTCCTTTCCGGAGACACCGTGAACCGTTTGGAAGAAGACATCCGCGTCACTTCCGAGCTGCTGGTAGACCGCATTCCCGGTTTGGTGGTAACTCTTCTGCAGCTTCTGGCGGCTTCGGCCTATCTGTTGCTGCTGGCCCCCAATCTGCTGTGGGTGCTGCTCATCCTTATGTGCGCCACGGTGTTTGGCTCCAAGCTTTTCTTCCGTCAGCTCCGGAAGATTATGGCCTCCATCCGGGCCCGCGAGAGCGAGCTCCAGCAGCTTATGCAGGAGAGTCTGCAGCACCGCGTGCTGGTGCTCACGCTCACCAACGTGGAGCGCGTACTGGAGAAGTTTGGCTGGCTGCAGGCCTCTGTAGAGAATGACACCCGCAAACGGCTGAATTACAACGCCGTGTCCCGCGGCCTTATGTTCTTCGGTTTCCAGGCCGGCCACGCCGCCGCCTTCCTGTGGGGCGTGTTTGGAATCATTGGAGGAACCGTCACCTACGGTATGATGACCGCTTTCCTGCAGTTGGTAGGACAGGTGCAGAGACCCATAGCAGAATTGGGCCGACAGATCCCTGCCTTCATCCAGGCCATCACTTCCATCGAGCGCCTGATGGAGCTGCAGGAGTTGGAAGAGGAACCGCTGGCCGAAGTGAAGATCCTGAAAGGCGCTCCGGAGATAGTGGTTTCCCACGTCTCGTATGCTTATCCCGGTTTGGACGAGCCCATCATTTCCGATTTCTCCTGTAAGTTTGAAGCCGGTTCGCTAACGGTCATTGCCGGTCCCACGGGTGTGGGTAAGAGCACGCTCATCCGGCTCATTCTGGGACTTATGCAGCCCACGGACGGCTCCGTTACCGTGGGAGGATTCCCCGCCGGAAGTGCCCTGAGAGGCAACTTTATGTACGTGCCGCAGGGGAACACACTGCTTAGCGGGACCATCCGCAGCAATCTGTTACTGGCCGCACCGCAGGCGTCCGAAGAAGAGCTTCGGGAGGTCCTTTCGCTGGCGCAGGCGTCGTTTGTCCTTGACTTACCCCAGGGTCTTGACACGCCGTGCGGCGAGGTAGGCAGCGGCCTTTCCGAAGGCCAGGCCCAGCGCATTGCCGTGGCCCGCGCCCTGCTTCGGCCCGGCGGAGTCCTCATTCTGGACGAATCCACTTCGGCCCTGGATGCCGCCACCGAGGAGCGTCTGATCCAGACCCTCCACTCCCGCTATCACGGCCGCAAAACCATCCTCTTCATCTCCCACCGCCCCTTCGCCGCCACCCTGGCCGACGCCGTAGTGGAACTCTAACCCTTCAAAGAATACCGACTGCAGTAGACGTCCCAAATTATGTGACGTCTACCGCGAAAACCTACCCAAAACGCGGTAAACGGTCCCGAAAAAGTGACGTCTACCGCACTCTGTGACCTGTTTCCGGAGGGAATGTGGGTTCCGGGGGCGTAGCCGCCCGCGGCTCGTGAGCGGGAGGGGCCCGCCGGCAGTTGTGCTGGCGGGAAAGCTTGCTTTCCTGTCAGTGCAACTGTTGGTGGGAGGGATAGGACCGAAGGTCCGTACC
>JAEEQI010000082.1 GCA_016285215.1 Bacteroidales bacterium
CAGGACCTTCTTAAGGGTGGGCATAGCGCGAACGATGCGGGTGTCGTCGGTGATTTCGAAGTTCTCGTTGAGCGGAACGTTGAAGTCTACACGAACGATGGCCTTCTTGCCTTTGAAATCGTACTTGTCGATGAACTGTTGCATATCTATATCAGGTTTTAATATATTGTCAGCCCACAAAGTTAACAATTATTTCCGTATCTTTGTGCGACAGAGACAAACAACAAGACTATGGCCATCGAATTCCCTGCCGCTTATTGGAAAGATTATGAGCTCCTGGACTCCGGAAACGGAGAAAAACTGGAGCGTTTTGGCAAGTACGTGCTGCGTCGTCCGGAGCCCAAGGCTTTGTGGACGCCGTCTATGCCGGAGGCCGAATGGAAGCGCCTTCTGCACGTGACCTTCCAGCCCGGAGCGGGCTTTGGCAAGGCCGGGAAGGAGGATAGCGGCACCTGGAACAAGGCCAAGAAGATGGAGGACCAGTGGAGCATCGTGTACAACGGTGCGCCCGATGCCGAGACCCACGCGGCCAGCGACCTCCACCTGAACCTGCGCCTGGGCCTCACCAGTTTCAAGCACGTGGGCGTGTTCCCGGAGCAGGCTCCCAACTGGGAATTCATTTATAAAGAGACAAGCCGGTTAAGCCGCATCCACCAGGCCAACGGACTGCCGGCACCCAAGGTGCTCAACCTGTTTGCCTATACGGGCGCGGCCTCCCTGGCCGCCAAGTGCGCCGGGGCCGATGTAACCCACCTGGATTCGGTCCGTCAGGTAGTCACCTGGGCCCGCGAAAATATGGAGCGCAGCGGCCTGGACGGCATTCGCTGGGTGGTGGAAGACGCCCTCAAGTTTGCCAGGCGCGAAGCCAAGCGAGGCAACAAATACGACGGCATCATCCTGGACCCTCCGGCCTATGGCCACGGACCGGACGGTGAGAAGTGGAAGCTGGACGAGCTCCTCTTCGGCCTGCTTCAGAATGTGGCGGAGATTCTCTCTCCCCGCGATGCCTTTATGGTGCTCAACCTCTACTCCAACGGCTATAGCGCCGCCCTGGGAGAAACCGTGGTCAAAGAGGCCTTCAAGGGCAATTTCAAGGAGATGAATTCCGGAGAGCTGGCCTTCAACGATTCCTTCGGGAAGGTCCTTCCCCTCAGCATTTACGTAAGACTTAAGCGATAGCTATGAAAAAGTTGCTGCTGGTTGCTTCCCTGCTGCTTTGCGGGGCATCGGCCTTTTGTCAGGGCCTGCAATGGGGCCCGTGGGTTACGGAAACCCGGGAGAATTCCCTCAGTATCCTGTGGGTGAGCGAGAAACCCGGTATGGCCTGGGTAGAGCTGGAAGACGGCACCCGCGTTTGGGAATCGTTTGCCGGCCGCCGCATTTTTGGCCGTCTGCACAAGATTCATCTGAAGGATCTGCAGCCCGGTGCCACCGTGAAGTACCGCGTGGGCGGAGAGAACCTCAAGGACGATTCCAACCCCCGCAAGCCCAAGTTCGAAACCAGCTATGCCCACCCGTGGGAAAGCGTGAAAACCTTTAATGCCGAGGCTCCCACCTGCCGTTTCTCCGTCCTCAACGACATCCATCTCCAGGTGGATAAGTACAGCGCCCTGGCTTCCAAGATAGATCCTTCGGCCACGGATTTCATCTTCCTCAACGGAGACATTGCCACCACCGGCAACTACCAGCTGGATACGCTGGTGCGCTACGAGCTGGCCCCGCTGGGTGAGCTTTCGGCCCGCGTACCGGTGCTCTTTGGACGCGGCAACCACGAAGGACGCGGCAACAACGTGCAGCTGGTGGCCGATATCTTCCCCAACTCAGACCCTGCACCTTTCTATTATACTTTCCGCCAGGGTCCTGTGGCCTTTGTGGTGTTTGACGGAGGCGAAACGGGCCACGACCGCTCCATCCTTTTCAGCGGTTCGGCCGTGTATGAAGAATACCTGAAAGAGCAGCTGGAATGGGCCAAGAAAGCCCTTCTGGACCCCTCTTTCTTCTATGCTCCCGTCAAGATCTGCGTGGTGCACGTGCCCATGATTGACCACGAGGACAAGACGGACTTCCTGCTGCAGCGCTGGCTCAACGTGAACTTTATGGAACTCCTCAACCAGGTGGGTCTGGACCTGATGATTGGCGCCGACCTCCACGAGTTTATGTACTGCGAGCCCGGCACCATGGGGAACTCCTTCCCCATCATGGTCAACGACGACGTCCGCCGCCTGGACGTCTTCTCCGACGGCCAAAAAATTACCCTCCGCATGTTCAATGCAGAGGGCAAATTGGAGTTCAATAAGGAGCTGGTCCTTTAATTACTTCAACGGTCTTGCGAAGTGGGTCTCGGGCTTGGCCTTGGGACCGGCTTCTGGGTGCACGGCACGGGCCGGAATCTTCTTGGTGTAGGCGTACACCAGGAAACCTATGCCCAGCAGGACAAAGGGAATACTCAGGATCTGGCCCATGTTGAGGAACATGTTGGCCTCAAAGTCCACTTGGTCGTTCTTGATGAATTCAATGAGGAAGCGGGAGCCGAAGCACACGATGAGGAAGATGCCCACAAACGTGCCGCGGTACACTTTGTCCAGCTTTTTCCAGTAGAGCCACATAAGGAAGCAGCCCAGCAGGAGATAAGTTCCGGCTTCGTAGAGCTGGGTGGGATGACAGGGAACGGTTTCTCCGTTGCGCTCGAAGACGAAGCCCCAGGGCAGGGAGGTGGGACCGCCGTAAATCTCAGAATTGAACAGGTTTCCCAGGCGGATGAAGCAGGCGGCGAAGGACACCGGAATTACCAGGTGGTCCAGGACCCAGGCAAAGTCAAAGTCGTTCTTTTTGCCGTACTTTTTGGCATACCACCAGATACCCAGCAGCAGCGCTATGGTGCCGCCGTGGCTGGCCAGACCGCCTTTCCAGGGCATAAAGATTTCCAAGAAACCGGACCAGCTGCCAAAGTAGTAATCCGGCTGGTAAAAGATGCAGTGACCCAGACGGGCACCCACGATTGTGCAGATCAGGAGCATATACAGCATAGGGTCCAGCAGGTCCGTGGAGATCTTTTCCCTCACAAAGAAGCTTTTCATAATGTACCAGCCCAGGATGAAGCCGCCCACAAACAGCAGCGAGTACCATCTGAGCTCGAAGGACCCCAAGTGCATAATAACGGGGTCAATATTCCAATGTACGGCCAATAAATTCATAGCGGTAGCAAATGTACAAATTTTTTGTCATACGTGCTAACCTGGCAGTCTTTCTTGCGCGGGCGCGAATTTTGTAGTAAATTTGCGGCTTATTAAGTTAGTTATATGAGTGTTAGAAGAATCGTAATTGTGCTGGCGCTGCTGATTCCCTGCGCCGCTTGGGCACAATTTCAAGGAAGTGAGCGTCCTGAAAATGACAGTACCCTGGTTTTGAGCCTGGAGGACGCTATCAAGATTGCCCTTTCGGAGAATACTTCCGTCAAAGTGGCAGACATGGAAATCCAACGTCTGAAGTATGCCCACAAGGGCACCTATGCCGCCCTGTTCCCGCAGGTGAACGGTACCGGATCGTATCAGCGCACCATCAAGAAGCAGGTGATGTATATGGGTGGCGGCGACAGCGGCTCCGGTGGCGGCTCCAGTATGTTTGACGGGATCCTCAAGCCCATTGAGTGGTATCTGAACCAGCTCATAGCCCAGGCTCCCGGTCCCATCGAGCCCTATGTACCCGAACCTACTCCGGAAGATGACAACTCCGGCGGCATTGCCGTGGGTCGTCTCAATACCTGGAGTGCCGGTATCAATGCCTCTATGCCTTTGGTCAACGCCCAGTTGTGGAAGAGCATCTCCCTGTCGGCCGACCAAGTGGAACTGGCCGTGGAGAAGGCCCGCGAGAGCCGTCTGGGTACCGTGACCTCCGTCAAGCAGGCCTATTACGCCGTGCTGCTGGCCAAAGAGGCCTTTGAGGTGTACAAGGTGGTTTACGAGAACGCCGTAGAGAACTTCCGCCAGACGGAAATGAAATACAACGTCCAGAAGGCCTCCGAACTGGACCTTACCCGTGCCAAGAGCAACGTGGCCGCCGCTGTTCCCAACGTGTACAACGCAGAGAGCAGCATCCTGCTGGCCCTGTGGCAGCTCAAGGCCGTGATGGGTCTGGACCTGGAACGCGAGATTGACGTGAAGGGCTCCCTGGAAGACTACGCAGAGACTATGTTCCGTGACGTGAACGAAGGCGAGAACGCCAGCCTGGAGCGCAACACCACCCTCCGTCAGCTGGATATGCAGGCCGAACAGTTGGCCAAGACCGTGAGGATGCAGCAGTTCGCTTACATTCCCAGTCTCAACCTCAGCTTCGCCTACAGCTTCAACGCTATGACGGACAACTTCAAGTTCAGCGAGTACCGCTGGACGCCCTACTCCTATGTGGGCCTGAGCCTGAGCATTCCCATCTTCTCCGGCGGTCAGCGCTACTACGCCATCAAGCAGACCCGTATGCAGGCCTCTGAGCTGGAACTTCAGCGCCAGAACACCGAGCGTCAGCTGCGCATCGGCATCCGCCAGAGCCTCCAGACCATGGATACGGCCATGAAGACCTACGACGCTGCCAAGGACGCCGTAGGAACGGCCGAAAAGGCTTACGGTATTGCCGCCAAGAGCTACCAGCTGGGCAAGAGCACGCTCACCGATCTGAGCAACACCGAGCTCACCCTCACCCAGACCAAGCTGCAGGCAGCCCAGGCCGTGTATAATTTTGTAGTGGCCAAGGCCGGCCTGGAACAGACCCTGGGCTACGATTTCACCCAAGAATAAAAAAGAGAAACATATATGAAAAAGAGTATCCTTTTAGTGGCCGCCCTTGCCGCAGTAGCTTGCGCCAACCAGGGAGCCAACCAGCCGGCCGCACCGGCCGAAACCACTCCCAACGTGGCTGTGGCCAAAGCCGTGAGCCGTGACGTAGCACAGGACAACACCTATGCCTCCACCATCCAGGCTTATGCCGTTAACAACATTGCCCCGCAGACCGCCGGCCGCATCCGCAAAATCAACGTGGAAGTGGGTGACTATGTGACCAAGGGTCAGATCCTGGCCGAAATGGACCGCCTCCAGCTGGACCAGACCGAACTCCAGGTCCAGAACGATGATATCGAGTACGAGCGCCTCAAGGGCCTCTACAAGGAAGGCGGCGTGTCCCAGAGCGATTTTGAGACGGCCGAACTGGGTTACAAGCTGCGCAAGACCAACCTCGCCAACCTTCGCGAGAACACCATCCTCCGCAGCCCCATCAACGGCTTTGTTTCGGCCCGTAATTTTGACGCCGGAGACCTCTTCTCTATGAGCTCCCCCATCTTTACCGTGCAGCAGGTTACCCCTGTGAAGCTGCTGGTGGGCATCTCCGAGAGCGAGTACACCAAGGTCAAGAAGGGTCAGGCCGTGACCCTGACCGTGGACGCCATTCCCGGCCAGACCTTCAACGGCAAGATTGAGCGCATCTATCCCACCATTGATCCCGCCACGCACACCTTCAAGGTGGAGGTGAACGTGCCCAATACGGACCGGGTGCTCCGCCCCGGCATGTACGCCCGCGTCAACGTCAACTTCGGCTTCCGCCACAGCGTGATTGTCCCGGACCAGGCCCTGGTCAAGCAGGAAGGCACGGGAACCCGCTTCATCTTTGTCCTGAAAGACGATAATACCGTAAGCTACCTGCCCGTGACCATCGGTCGCCATATGGGTCAGGAATATGAAATTCTCTCCGGCCTGGAAGAAGGGGCCCGCGTAGTTGTCAAAGGCCAGGCCCTTTTGAGGGACGGCGTTAAGGTGAATGTACTATGAGCATCTACAGAACATCCGTAGAACATCCGGTAACCACCGCGCTTATCTTCCTGGCGCTTGCCATCCTGGGTGTCTTCTCCCTGGTGCAGCTGCCGGTAGATAACCTGCCGGACTTTGAATCCAACACCATTATGGTGATGAGCTCCTATCCCGGCGCATCGGCCGAGGACGTGGAGACCAACCTCACCAAGGTGCTGGAGAACTCCCTCAACGGCGTTCCCAAACTGAAGAACCTTACTTCCAATTCCCGTGAGAACATTGCCGTCCTCACCCTGGAATTCGAATACGGAACGCCCATCGACGAAGCCACCAACGACGTCCGCGACAAACTGGATATGGTGAGCCAGAGCCTCCCGGACGGAGCCTCGTCTCCCTTCATCTTCAAGTTCAGCGCCGACGACCTCCCCATCCTCATCCTCTCCGCTACGGCCAACCAGAGCGTCAGTGCCCTGGACAAGATTCTGGACGAGCGGGTGGCCACTCCGCTGGCCCGCGTGACGGGTGTGGGTACGGTTTCCGTGGCCGGCGCCCCCAAGCGTGAGATCCAGGTCTACTGCGACCCTTCCAAGCTGGAGGCCTACAACCTGAGCATCAGCGCCATCTCCTCCATCATTGCCGCCGAGAACCGCAACATCCCTTCCGGCAGCATCGACATCGGCTCCGACACCTATACCCTCCGTATCAAGAAGGAGTTCCAGGATCCTTCCGAACTCCTGGACATCGTGCTGGGTTCCGTTGGCGGCGGTACCATCTATCTCCGTGACGTGGCCCGCATTACCGATACCGTGGAAGAGAAGTCCCAGGAGTCCTACACCAACGGTGTACGCGGCGCCCAGATCATCATCCAGAAGCAGTCCGGTTACAATACCGTTGAGGTTATCAAGAAAGTAAAAGCCACCCTGGCAGGCCTGGAGCGCAATCTTCCGGCCGACATCAAGATCACCACGGTGGTAGACAACTCCGACAACATCCTCCGTACCATCGGCTCCCTCAAGGAGACCATCCTCATCACCTTCCTGGTGGTTATGCTGGTGGTGTTCCTCTTCCTGGGCCGGCTCAAGGGTACCCTCATTGTGGTGCTGTCCATCCCTATCGCCCTGCTGGCATCCCTGATGTACCTGTTTGCCACGGGCAATACGCTCAACATCATCTCTATGAGCGCCCTGTCCATTGCTATCGGTATGGTGGTGGACGATGCCATCGTGGTGCTGGAGAACGTGACCTCGCACCTGGAACGGGGAGAGAAGCCCAAGGAAGCCGCTGTCCACGGCACGGCCGAGGTAGGTATTTCCGTCATTGCCTCCACCCTCACCATGCTGTGCGTGTTCCTGCCCCTGACCATGATGACCGGTATGGCCGGCATTATGTTCCGCCAGCTGGGCTTCATCGTCTCCATCATTATGATCGTGTCCACTACGGCCGCCCTTACGCTGGTTCCTATGCTGTGCTCCGTTCTTATGAACAATGACCCCACCACCAACAAGCTGTATGTGTGGGTGTTCAGCTATGTGAACCGCTTCCTGGACGGCGTTTCGGCCGGTTATTCCCGCCTCATCTCCTGGTGTATGAGACACAAGAAGCTCATCCTGGCCGGTGCCGTGGTGGTCTTCGTGGCCGTGATGGCCGTTTATGCACCCCGGATGAAGACGGAGTTCTTCCCCAACTCGGATGCCGGCCGCCTGCGCGCCACCATCGAATTACCCATCGGAACGGCACAGGACGTAACCCGCGACGTAGCCGCCAGAATCTACGAAAAGATTATGGCCGATGTGCCCGAAGTGAGGGTCCTGAGTTACAGTTTCGGCCAGGCCGATTCTGAAAACGCCTTCGCCTCCATGCAGCAGAACGGTACGTACCTCATCTCGATGAACATCAACGTGGGCTCCATGGAAGAGCGCAAACGCTCGGTCTCTGAGATTGCAGACGTAATAAGGGCCGATCTTAAGCTCTTCCCGGAACTGAACCGTTACAACGTGACGGAAGGTATGGGTATGGGCGGCCGCGCCTCGGTGCAGCTGGAAATCTACGGCTACGACTTCACGGAGACGGAGAACGCCGCCCGCGAAATCCGCGCCCAGATGATGGAGAGCGGCCTCTTTGCGCAGGCCATCCTGTCCCGTGACCAGTATACGCCTGAATACGAGGTAGATTTTGACCGCGAGAAACTGGCCCTGAACGGTCTCAACTCCGTTACTGCGGCTATGGCCGTATCGGCCGCCATGAGCGGTTCCGTGGCCTCCTACTACCGTGAAGACGGTGACGAGTACAACATCCGCGTCCGCTATGCCCCGGAATTCCGCACCAGTATGGAAGACCTGGAGAACGTGATCATCACCAATACGGCCGGCCGTACCCTCAAGGTAAGGGATCTGGGCCGCATCGTGGAATCCAAGGTTCCGCCCACCATCCAGCGCAAGAACCGTGACCGTTACATTTCCGTGAACGGAATCATGGCCTCCGGCAAAACCCTGAGCGACGGTGTGGAGTTCGTGCAGGCCCACCTGGATGCCCACCCGCTGCCCCAGGGACTTACCTGGCAGATTGGCGGTGACTACGAGGAGCAGCAGGATATGTTCTCCAGCATGATTCTGCTGGCCCTGTTGATCATCATCCTGGTGTATATGGTGATGGCCTCCCAGTTCGAATCCTTCATGGGACCCTTCGTGATTATGTTCTCCATCCCGTTCGCCTTTGTGGGCGTGGCCCTGGGCAATATGGCCGCCGGCCTGGCCATAGGTGTGATGTCGGCCATCGGCATCATCATCCTGCTGGGTATCGTGGTGAAGAATGGTATCGTGCTCATTGACTACACCATCCTGTTGCAGGAGCGTGGCTACAGCGTGAGGGATGCCTCCGTGGAGGCCGCCAAGAGCCGTCTGCGTCCTATCCTGATGACCACCCTCACCACCGTTCTGGGTATGCTCCCGATGGCCCTGGGCCGTGGAGAAGGCTCCGAAATGTGGAACGGTCTGGGTACCACCGTGGCCTGGGGTCTGAGTATCTCCACCCTCATTACCCTGGTCCTCATCCCCGTCCTCTATTGCGGTTTCACCGAGCACCGCGCTCGTAGAAAGAACAAGTAGTTATGAAAGCGATATTTATAGCATACAATCAGGCTTACAATCAGGAGATTGTAGAGCTGCTGGAAGGTTTGGGACAGCGCGGTTACACCGCGTGGAATGAGATTGGCGGCCGCGGAAGCATTGACGGCGAGCCCCATCTGGGAAGCCACGCCTGGCCCACGCAGAACCACGCCCTCCTTACCGTGGTGGACGACGCCCTGGTAGACCCTATTATGGCCCACCTCCGTGACACCGACGCCGCCAATAAGGCCCTGGGCCTCCGAGCCTACGTTCTCCCCGTAGAACAGGCGATTTAGCGTTCCTGTCATCTATGACATCTTGGAAAAATTTGTATATTTGTGGAACTAAAACATTGATGAACTATGCCTAAAGTAGCAACCAATAACAATTTTGAAGAGCTGCTGCAAGACAGCAAGCTGGTCATTGTGGACTTCTGGGCCACCTGGTGTGGTCCCTGCCGTATGCTTTCTCCCATTCTGGACGAACTGGAAGAAGAAATGGCAGACCAGATTACCGTAGTCAAGGTGAATGTAGACGATGCAGACACCGTTGCCGCCCAGTACCGCATTATGAGCATCCCCACCCTTCTGTTCTTCAAGAACGGACAGATTGTAGACAAGACCGTAGGCGCCATGCCCAAGGCCACTTTAGCTGAAAAGATCAAAGCTAACCTATAATTAACTTCAAGCAATGAAAAAAATTCTGACCTTCCTGGTGGCCGTTTTGGCTACCGCAACCATGGCTCACGCCCAGTTTGGTATCATCGGCGGTTGGACCACTTCCAACACCTCCATCAATACCAAGGACTTCAAAGAGAATTTCAAGGGCCTTGACAACTTCCACGCCGGTATTGCGTACCACGCAAAACTCCCGCTGGGATTTGCCATTCAGCCGGAACTCACCTATGAGATGAAGGGTGCCAAGTTCAGCTCCGACCAACACTTCGTGGCCGGCCTTCTTTCCACCAAGTCCCACGGCGTAGAGCTGGGTGTCGGTGTCCAGTGGGGTGTAGACCTCCTCGTGGCCCGTCCTTTCATTGTGGCAGAACCTTACATCGGTTATGTGTTCAAGAGCAACGAGCAGTATTCTGTGGGTACCTCCACGCTTCAGGTGGATCCCCTGGAAGTTTCCAAGTTCCTGAACGACGCCAAGAACAAGCTCGAATACGGTATTTCCCTGGGTGCCGGTGTTGACATCGTAAGACACATCCAGATTTCCGTGAAGTGGTTCAAGAACCTGGGACCTCTTTACAACGAGGGTATGTTCAACGCCAACAGCATCTATGCCAACGTGGCTGCTGCTTACAAGGACACCAAGAACTATCAAGGTATCAAGGTTACCCTGGGCATCTTCTTCTAACAGTCGATGAAACAGGTCACCATCTATTGCTCATCCAGCAATAAGATAGATCCCAAATACAACGAGGCAGCGCGTGAACTAGTTCGCGCGCTGCACGCTTTGGGATACGGAATCATTTCCGGCGGTGGTGCCCGTGGCACCATGGGGGCCATTACCGACGAATCGGTCCGCGTAGGAGGCCATCACGTGGCCGTCCTGCCCCGTTTTATGGACGGGCTGGAGAACACGGAAATCACCCGTGTCATCTGGACGGACACGATGAGCACCCGCAAGGAATTTATGAGGGCCGATACCTGTGCCGCCATAGCCCTCCCGGGCGGAATCGGCACGATG
>JAEEQI010000083.1 GCA_016285215.1 Bacteroidales bacterium
ACGAGCGAATCATAGGCCCTAACGACTGGGCCATGGCCGCCGTATCCCACGATGTGCTCAAACTGGGCTATGAGGGACACGGTCACAAGGTTCACGCCATCTTGGCCTACAACCAGAATCCCGAGAACCTGGAAGGCGGAACGGCCTACGTTGACGGCTCCCAGCCGTACAAGACCATGCAGACCCTCTGGTACCATTACGACGTCCCCAATATTGGCCTGGGTGCCTCCCTGCTGTTTATGAACCTGGGCGTGCAGGGAGACGAGCAGTCCAAGCACGTTGGCGTGTTTTACCAGCAGATGCTGGGTACGCACCTTTCTTACAAGCCCTCCTGGGGAGAGTTTTCGGCCTCCTACTATCACCAGATGGGAAAAGATTTCCAGGAAGTTCCCATTGACGCTTGGATGGCGGCTGCCAAGGCCATGGTCAAACCGTCCAAGGTGTTCAGCTTTACCGCCGGGTACGATTATCTGAGCGGAGACCCCTATTTCGTGGTTCCCAAGGAGGGACACATAGGGGTGGTTTTCCGGGACAAGATCCGGGGCTTTACCTCCCTGTACGGCTCCCATCATAAGTTCTACGGGATGATGGAGTTCTTCTACGTAAGTACTTACTACCGCGGCTTCTCCCCGGGCCTTCAGAATGCCTATGCCGGGCTTACGGCTACCTTTGCAGAGAAAGTCTCCCTGTCGGCCACCTATCATTATATGGCCACCGCCACCAGGCTGGAAGGCTTGAAGATGGCGCTGGGACACTGCGTGGAGCTTTCGGCCTCCTATGATATCACCAAGGATATCAGCCTGAGCGCCGGTTTCTCCTACATGAAAGGCACCGAGACCATGGACCGCCTCAAACGTAAGAGTAACAAGGGAGACCTTCGCTGGGCCTGGATCAACCTGACCTTCAGCCCCCGAATCCTCAATATGAAATGGTAATTACTTCGCCAGGCGTTTCTTGGCGTTGTAATAAGACTGGCGGCTGTTGAAGCCGGAATTGAGGGCCACCTCGTCTACGTCGGCCTGGGGGTGTTCTGCGCGATACTTCTCTGCATAGGCCAGCCGGCAGCTGTTGATATAGGCAAAGAATCCGCCCTTGTACCCGGACAGAACCGTGGAAACATAGGTGCGGTTGATGCCGCAGCTCTGCGACAGGCCGGCCAGGGAAAGGTGGCTGTCCAGGAATGCCTCCTTCTCTTCCACCTGCTCACGGATGCGCTGCAGCAGTTCTTCTTCCCGCTCCCGGGGCAGCGCCATTTCTTCCTTGGGTGCCAGCACTTCCGCCTCCAGCTGAGCCACTTCCACGGCCCGGTGGGGAGAAAGGATGCCAATGAGGAAAATGACGCTAAGGATGGAAAGGATAAACAGGCCGAAGGAAAGCGCCCACGGAGCCCCGTTGATGGTGGTGCTCCAGCTCATGACCAGGTGCAGGATGGCAATGATGAGAATGCTCTCGGCGTATTGCTTGGGGAAGTCGTCGGGGTTGGAGTAGTTTTCATCCGAGAAGCGCTGAATGGCCCTCAGAACCAACCGTAAGGCCAAAATGAAGCCGGCCAGATAGATGAGGGCCAGCGCTGTGCCCGTAACGAAGAAGCCCACGAGCAAGCCCCCCTGCAGCTGCGTCCCGGGAACGAGGGCCAGCACCAGGGCCGTCCCCGTCATGAGAACGTAGGTAAAAGAGAGGGCGATGATGGGTTTTCTCCACCATCTTACCTTCAGTACCCGTCCAAAATAACTGAAGATGAGGACGGCACACAGGAAAGGCGAAGACAGCAGGAGGACCATCCTCAGCAGATACACGCAATCCGTATCTCCGGGCATGAAGATGACCGGAATCAGGTTAACGATGGACAGGAAACTGAAGACCACCGTTCTCCAGCCGGGATAGTAATAGTCCATGTGCGAGGCGTATGGCTCGCATTTGTGTCCCCACCGCAGAGCCGCTACCACCAGGCATACCGTTACATAGACGGCTACCGATACGCTGAGGATATGTTCGGATGTGGTAAACATGGCCCGTTAGTTTGAATACAGGCCTTCGCGGGAGAGAAGGTGATCCAGATTGGCCAGTCCGTACAGCACAACGGCTTCCACAACGGCCGAATGCTCCATATACTCGGGAATCAGCTTGTTGTAGATGTCGCGCTCCGTGTGCCAGATTTCTCCGTACTCAAAGTTGTAGCCCTTGGGATCCGTCTCCCGGAAGGAGAGGGTAGGGACGCCGTTCATAGCAAAGTAGGCGTGGTCGCTGCCGCCGGCCCGGGTGGGACGCGGCTGGGGAGCGTTTTCGCGCTTGTTCACGGTGAACGGGAACTCCGGATTCAGATTCATAATGGGCTTGCAGACCTCCACATAATCGTCGTACATAGCGGGCGGCACCGTAACGCTGGTGGCGCAGAGCGGACCGCCGTCGCGGTTGATGTAGTTGGAGATTTTCTCCAGCGGAACCGTCTTGTTCTCTACAAAGTACTTGGAGCCCAGCAGGCCGTATTCTTCGGCCGTCCAGATGCAGAACAGGATGGTGCGCTTGGGCTTGGCGCCGGAAGTGGCAATCAGGCGGGCTGCCTCCAGGGTTACGGAAGCGCCGTTGCCGTCGTCCACGGCACCGCCGGCATTGTCATAGGAATCCAGGTGGCCGCCGGCCATCACGTATTCTTTGGGGTATTTGCTGCCGCGAAGGATGCCAATGATGTTGTGATACTTCACGGGACCGCGGTAGAAGTGGTTGCGGATATCAAACTCCAGCTCAAAGATGTCCTTGCGGAGTACTTTCTTCTTGATAATCTCAAACTGATCCTCGTCCAGGATGATGTCACACACGGTGGGGAGGGTCTCCATAGTGAGCTCGTAGCAGTGGGCGCGGTCGTACATCACGCGCAGCGGAAGCTGGGCCGAGCGGATGAAACCGGCAATTCCGGCCTCCACCATATCGCGGTAGAAGAGGGTGTCGGATTCTTCCCTCCAGTCGAAGGCCATGCCGTTGGACTGTTTGTTGAGCAGGACCCAGGAACCCTTGAGGGCGCCTTTCATCCGCTCAAACTCGCGCTTGTTCCTGGGCTCGATGAACACGGGACCCTTCTGCTTGCCTTTGGTGCCGGAGGTATAGGCCGGCGTACCAAAGTGCAGCGTCATCCCGTCTTCGCTGAGCATACGGCCAGACCAGGGACCGCGGTAGAAGCCCACGTTAATCTCTCCTGCCTCCTGCACCATTACTTCCAGGCCCCAGGACTCAAACTGCTCCTTGACCCAGGCTTCTGCGTGGGTCAGGGCGGGAGAACCCACGATTCGGCCTCCTATACGGTTGGCCAGCCAGTCGGCGTGCTCCATAGTTTTATTGTCGGTGGTACCGGTTTCGATGATCTTTTTGACAACCTTGTCCTGGGCAAAGAGCCCGGTCCAGGAACCGGCCAGCATCACCACGGCCAGCAGAGAGAGGAGAGTTCGTTTGTTCATATCAAAAAGGTTTTGTGAATACAACTCCTACAAAAATAATAAAAATCTGCAACTATGTTACGTTTAAACAAAATCCCGTGTGCGTTTTGGGGAGTTTTTCGCATATTATTTCTTATCTTTGGCCTGCTTAACAAATTAACGATATGAAACAGAATATTGCCTCATTGATTGCAGTGGCCGCAACCCTCCTTTTGGCGGCCCCGCTTAAAGCCCAGAGCCTTCAGGAAGTTACGGCCGAAGGTAACAAAGTATTTGTAGAGATAGTGGATGAGTTCGCCGGAACCGACGATGCTTTCCCCCAGGACGAATGGGAAGATGTGACCAATTATTCCGCCGAGGCCGGTGGTTGGGTCGTCGTCTCCTCCCCGGAAGAGGCCGATTTCATCTTCCACGTGGATGTGAAGAAGAAGATGGTATTCTTCAGCCCCCGTACCTGGCTCACGCCTTCTGTCCGTCTGAAGGACGGCACCGTCCTCTGGCAGGGCAAGACCTATATAGGTGATGCCGATCTGGGTAACGGCTTCCGGGCCACCAATGCCGCCATTGCCAAGATGCTCAAAAAGGGCTTCGGAAAGGACCTCTTCCCCAAGATAGGCCGAAGCGACAAGTAATCCTGCAGCCTACCTTTCAAACTCAAAGTGGAAGGGCTTGTCAAAGTGACGGCGGGAGTAGTAGGTAACGGACGGGTGCGTGAGGTCCATGACCATGGTCCAGGCCGTCCCCAGGAACTTGCCTTCCTGCTCCGGCTGTGAGACGGCTTCTATGGCCTCTGTTAGTTGTTCCCGGTTCATTACGCCTTTGGTGGCCTCGTACCGGCCGCACAGGTATTCATACCGACGGTCGCCTTCTATAAGACCCACGTTCAGCTTGGCCTCGCAGAGGTAGTGGTTGGCGGCAGCGGCCGATTCCACAACTACCATCTGGTTGTCTACATATTCTACCACAACGCTTCGGCCCGAGGCATCGGAGATGGCATAATGGTGGGCGGCTCCAATGTCGGAGTGCATATCTATGGAACGCAGCAGATCCAGAGCCTCATCCACGGTGCCTGCATTCTTCAAGAGGTAGCAGATGGCAGAAGAGGTGGTAAGGGCCGGCTTTCCGCTGCTCTGGTGCGTCTGCGCATTGTCTCCGGCCATAAGGTCCGCTACGGCCAGGCCTTTCTCATTGATGCCGTCCAGGGCAAAGAACAGCGAAGCAAGTGCCATATACTGGTTCTGCATTCCTTCCGGCAGCCAGCCTTCTCCAAAACCGAAGAAGTTGGTGTTAAAAGTAGTATAGGTTTCGTATCCCTTCTCCGGAACGGTGTGCAGGACAATGCCGGTGGCCGAGTTGAAGTCGAAGTTTCGGCCCATCAGAACGCCGCCTTCCGGGGTACGGGCTGTCAGGGCAGAGCAGCCATAGTCTTGCGGAACAGGGTTGCTGGCTTGCGGCTGGCGGAGTCCTTTTGTAATAAAGGGCATAACGTATCCGATGAGTTCTCCCGCACTGCGTCCGCCGCCCCTCTCCATAAGTCCGGCAAAACCGTCATCTCCCTTGTACTCCATATAATACAGGCCTTCGTCCAGTTTCTTGACGGACAGGGCACCTTGGGTAAGCGGGTCTGTCTGGGCCCACGCGCTTGCCTGGGAAAGAAGTACAAAGCCCAGCAAGCTCCATAAAATGGTCTTGATTATCTGTTTCATATTTTTCTACAATTAGTTGCCTGCCGAAAGATATTCTTTCAGCGCTTCGACATAGTTACTGAAGGCTTCCTGGCCAGCAGGAGTAATCTTGCAGGTAGTGCGCGGCATCTTTCCTTTGAAGCCCTTCTCCACCGTGATATAGCCCGCGGCGGTGAGCTTGTCAATCTGCACGCTAAGATTCCCCGAGGTGGCTCCAGTCTGCTTCTTGAGGTAGGTAAAGTCGGCCTCATCGACCCCGGCCAGGATGGACATCACAGCCAGCCGGAGCTCCGAATGCAGGAGCGGATCTAACTTGGGAAACATAGAACTACCTGTTTTGACGTTTTACGAGGATTCCGGTTATGAAAAGGACAACGCCGGCAAAGGTGAAAAGAAGCATCTGCTCCTCATAAAGGCCGATTCCATAGTACAGCGCCAGACCTCCGATACCCGTTACGACACCGGCAATTTTGATGATCCAGTTCTTCAGGGCAACGCCGGTGATGGTTTCGGCCATACCGAACAGAAGGATAATCTGACCGGACAGGCTGGTGCCCACGGCGATGGCTCCGATAGGACTCGTGTTAGCGAAGGAATAGAGAATGTTGAAGAGGGCCACCGAGCAGGAGAAGATGCAGAAGGTGAGCCAGATGCCCCTGGTAATGCGGCTGATGACATTCTCGGAGCGTACGACTTTTTCTCTGCTTCCTACCCACTTGTCCATAGGGAATCCCACAAGCGGCATAACAAACCAGAGAAGGTTCCAATAGGCGTGGCCGGTAGTCTTCCACAGAAGATAAATAGCCAGGGAGAAGAGGGTGAGCAGCGCGCCCCAGATCATATAGTACTTGGCATTGCTGCGAAGAATGTCCTTGCGGCTGTTGTTTAGCGTTTCGGTGATGAGTTGAAGGCTTTGGGAAGCCGTCATTTCTTTGTTCTGTTCCATTGTATCCATTGTTTAATTCGTTTTGTGGCCAAGCGCAGCTGCGCAGTCTGCCTTAACCCCGGTGCAAATATAAACAAGTTTACAATATAAACCAAATTATTTTGAGAAAATTTTAGGGGGCAAGTCATTACCCCCTTTAAATCCAAACAGAATAATCTGTCTTTATTACTTGATGGTCAAGTTGATAACCAGCTTGAAACTGACGGTCAGAGGAGCAAACTTAGCGTCTACCTCTGAGGCGTTAATCGTCACCGATCGGAGTTCCTGGGTCTGATATTTATCTCCGGGAACCGGAGTGGCATAGAGGATCAGTTCTCCCTCTTCCGGCTTTTGGAGATCGAAGGGTTCATAGGCCAGGTCTTTATACAGGTGGTGGACCGGAATGGATGTAACGCGGCGGCAATCCTTCATAACCTCATATTCCAGGCCGAGTTTATTGACTTCTTCCATCAAATTCATTTTGATTCCGGCTTTCACCTCATCTACGGTGGCCTCGACATTGATGGGGAAGACATAGGTGTTGTACCAGTACATATTTACGTGGTAGGAAGAAACTCCACCCCAACGGTCTTTCATAATGACGGATCCCTTCACTTCCTGACGCTTGACGCCCGTAGAGTCATTAAATGCCCTCCAGGTCAAGTTGCCGGTGGTATCCGGTTCAAAGGACACGTAACGCTTCTTAAGGTCATAGTCAATCTTGACGGCGGCATCGCAGCCCTCGTCGGGAACAAAAGTCACGTCCTTCAAATTCTCAGAGGTGTAGAAGCGCCCGTCCGAGTCGTCCTTGGTCTTGAACGGAACTCCGTCCAGGGGCAGATATATAGCGCCAAACCTTTCATCAATAATCTCGGCTCCTTTATCGTCCTTCTTTTTCTCCTGAATCAGGTAAGAGGCGTGAGGATAGATCCAGGGGCTTAATCCTTCGGAGGGAAGCGGCATCATCACGGTGTTAAAGGGGTTAGAGCTCACCAGCTGGTTTTTCCCTTCTTTATCTACATACGCGCCCACGAAGGCCATACGGGAATCGTCCCAGACGGCTTCTTGGGCCTTGGTGGTAAGCGTTACCACATACTGGCCATCCAGGGTTTCTTCGCTGGCGTTTTTATCGGCCTCAAAATTTTTCAAGCTGAAATAGGCCGAACTTTTAACGTAGGAAGCCTTGGTTTCATTGGGCTCTACCCTGTAGAACTGTTTTCCGGAAATATAATCCAGGCCAATCATATCCTTGGTAAAGGCCAGTCCGGAAGGATTGATGCGAAGCGTTGAGGTGAAATCCAGTCCCTTGGATACCGTATCTGCCGGGGGAATAGCCACTACCAGGGAGAAGGGCGTGTCGCTCTTCTTGATACCGTCAAGGGTTTGCTGTAACTCGGTCAGTCGTTTGTCTTGATTTTCCAGTTCTTCCTGCACCGATAGCTGGAACAGGTCATCACAGCCGGCCACCAAGAAAAGGCTTGCGGCCGCCAAAAAAAGTTTGTGGTATTTCATAGGGTTAGTGTTGGTTATTATTAGTTATTGGTACTTCTCAAAATGGTACTTCTCCCGAATGGCAGCCTTGGTTTCTGCATCCTGGTTGGTGAAGAAGGCCCTGAAGCCCGGGCAGAAGTTGATGTGCCAACGCCAGAAGCGGCCCCGCAGGGACTTGGGATTCTTGTCGTAGTGAGCCCTGAGCTTGCAGGTCTCGCAAGGGAATTTCTGTTCTGCCATAATGTTAGTTTTGTGATTAGTTTTGCTAATATACGAAAAAATACCCTTGGTTGCTTCGCAAAATGGTAAGTTTGCTATTTTTGAAGAAAGTGAATGGAGAATTTCGTAACTTTGTAATACCAACAATAACACTATGGAAATGATATTCTGTCAGAGCTGCGGCATGCCGCTGAACGACCAGGTGCTGGGCACCAATGCAGATGGAAGCAAGAACGAAGACTACTGTATATACTGTTACAGGGATGGCAAATTCCTGCAGGAGTGCACTATGGAAGAAATGATAGAGCACTGTGCTCAGTTTGTAGATGAGGTCAACAAAGGCCTGCCGCAGCCCATTACGAAGGAGGAATACATCGGCCAGATGAAGATGTATTTCCCCCGTCTGAAACGTTGGCGCCAGGAATTAATGATTGGCGATGAGATGCCTCAGAACCCTGCTTTGGCAGGCATTAAGGAACTCATCGGCCAAATGGCCGACAAACTGCCCATCGCTTACATCTGTTCAGTAGACCAAGAAGGATTTCCCTGGATCAAGGCTATGTTGAAGCCACGTAAGCGTGAGGGTATCAAAACATTCTACTTCACAACCAACACTTTCTCAATACGTGTGGCTCAATACAAGGCAAACCCCAAGGCTTGCATCTATTTCTGCGATGCCAAAGGCTTCAAGGGCATGATGCTCAGAGGCACGATGGAGGTGCTGACCGATGCCGCTTCGAAGGAAATGATTTGGCGTAAGGGTGACACACAATACTACCCCGGCGGCGTCACCGATCCCAACTACTGTGTCCTTAAATTTACCGCCACCGACGGCCGTTTCTACAGTGATTTCTACCCGCGCAGTTTTGTGATTGAATAACGTATGAAGAAACTACTTATTATCCTTTTTTCTTTGGCCGCCCTTGAACTGAATGCGCAGGACCTGCCGCATTTCAAGCGGGTAGTCAAAGAGCTCAGCAGTTCCAGGTACCAGGGGCGCGGCTATGCCCGCGGCGGTGCCAACAAGGCTGGAAAATATCTGGAAAAGGAATACCGGAAAGCCGGGGTGGATGCAGTGACGCTTCAGCCCTTTACCATCGACATCAATACTTTCCCCGGCGCTATGGAAATGTGGGCCGATGGGAAAAAACTCCGCGCGGGGGTGGATTTCTCCATGCGGGAGTATTCGCCTGGCGTCAAGGGAGAATTTCCTGTGTATCATGTAGATACGCTAAATTTCGACGGGGGAGCACTGCTGGCCGATTTGGCAAAACCGGAGAACGCCGGCTGCCTGGTGTGCTGCGATTTCTGGTTCACCTACAAGCATCGCGAAGTGTTTTCCAAGCTTCAGAAAGCAGGAGAGTGCCCCAACGCCGGCCTTCTGCTGACCTGGGCGGCTCCCATCAAGTTCTTCAAGGCATACGGGGAGAAAGTGGTGGACAAGCCCATCATCTGGGTAACGCCGGAAGCCATAGAGAACGTGAAGAGCGTAAAGGTAAATGTTGAGAATGAGTTTCTCAATGATTATGAGCTCTTTAATGTGATAGCCAAAGTGGAGGGGCGCAGACACGACTCCTGTTACGTCTTTACGGCCCATTATGACCATCTGGGCAATCTGGGCCGAAAAGTGTATTATCCCGGAGCCAATGACAACGCTTCCGGTACGGCTACAGTTGTCACGTTGGCGGAGCACTATGCAAAGAATCGGCCCGAATTCGACATGTATTTCGTGGCTTTTTCCGGAGAGGATGCCAACCTGAGGGGCTCTACCTACTTTGCAGAGCATCCCCTTGTGCCGCTGAGTCAGATCAAGTACCTTTTCAATATTGATATGATTGGAGACGACAATCCGGTCCTGTACTGTGAGGTGAGCGATGCCGGCATGCCCCAGTACCCCGGGTTCGAGAAGGTGAACCGGGAGCAGCACCTTTTTGAGGCGCTCAACCGGGGGTCCCTGGCCGCCAACAGCGACCACTATCCCTTTGCCGTCCGCGGGGTTCCCTGCATCTTCATGGAAAACGAGAATGGAAATGCTTTCCCGCATTATCACACACCGGCCGACAATAGCAAGACTGTCCGCTGGGACAGCTATGAACCCGTCTTTAAATTGGTCACTGGCTTTATTGAAAACAGGGATTGATATATTCTTCAATAATCTGATTATATGGATTACCGAGAAGAAGCCATAGAATGCGTTAAAGATTGTATCCTCCCGATCCATCAGCAAATATATGCCAAGTATGGAGGGGATTTCGACAGGATCTACTCGGAAGGGTACAACAGCAAGTCGTATCAGGGCAGGGTGATTGAGCCGGGGAAGGTTTATGAACTGAGTTATCAGGAATGTTCCTGCCCCAAGGTGAAGTGCGGGCTCAGGAGCAATCCGGAGCAATGTGAGTGTTCCCGGCAAAGCATATTATTCATTCTTTCGCAGCTTGAGCCTGACCGTCGGTTCGATGTCCGGATTGTGAATACGATACTCCGAGGGGGCGAACGATGCACTTTCAGAATAGTAAGACATCCGGTATGAAGCGATTGCCGAATGTCATATCGGCGCTCAGGATAGCAGGCTCTATCGGCCTGTTGTTTTGCGATGTTGCCGGATGGATGTTCTGGGCGCTCTATGCGTTGTGTGGCAGCAGTGA
>JAEEQI010000084.1 GCA_016285215.1 Bacteroidales bacterium
CGTAGATTTCCCCAAGATGAAGGCTGCTAAGGTGGACGGTGCTTTCTTTGCGCTGTACACCCCGGCTTCTATGGCCCCCGACAGCGCTACTCGTTATGCGCTGGAGATGCTTTCGGCCGTGTATGATGCCGCCGATGCCAATTCCGACCTGGCTGCCGTGACCTTTACACCGGCCGAAGCCGCCGAAAACCGGGAGAAGGGGATTCTCTCTTTATTTATAGGTATGGAGAACGGCTCTCCCATCCAGGAGTCGCTGTCTCTGCTGCGTACCTTCTACCGTTTGGGCGTCAGTTATATGACGCTTACCCACAACGGGGACAATGCCATAGCCGACGCCGCTTCCGAAGGTAAGCGCTGGGGAGGACTGAGTCCTTTTGGCAAACAGGTAGTGGCCGAGATGAACGCGCTGGGTATGATGATAGATCTGTCCCACGCCTCCGACCAGACGTTCTGGGACTGCATCCGTTTGTCGCAGGCTCCCATTGTGGCCACGCATTCCTGCTGCCGCGCCCTCTGCAGTCATCGCCGCAATCTCACCGACGAGATGCTGCAGGCGCTGGGGGAGAAGGACGGCTATGTGGGCATCAACTTCTATCCCTCTTTCCTCTCCGACGGTTTTGGCAAGAAGCCGGAAGAAGCCGCTCTTCTGGATGAGGCCGATAGGGTAGAGTCCGCCTTTATCAAAGAGCCCGGTAATCCCGAGAAAGTGAAGGCCTGGCAACAGATGCAGGACCGGCTCAACGCCGAGGTCTGGCGTCCGGGCGTAAAGGAAATTGCCGACCATATTGACCACGCCGTCAAATGGGCGGGCATCGAACACGTGGGGATTGGCTCCGATTTCGATGGCATTGAAATCACTCCCGCAGGTCTGGAAAATATCTCCAAGCTGGACATTCTCTGGGACGAGCTCAGGCGCCGCGGATACACGCAGAGCCAGATTGACCTCATTTCCGGCGGCAATTTGATGGCTGTATACGAAAGAGTGCTATCTTGCTCAGAATAAGCGAGTTAGCACTCTAATCCCATATTTGAAACATAAATGTTATAGCGTTTAACATTTATGTTTCAAATTATTTATATCAATGAGTTAGCTCGGAAATGATGTGTAAACGCAGGAAATTGAGGGCCGAGGCTGCGAAGCGCTCGATGTTGCGTTTGCGGTCGTTCTTGTAGTTGAATTTTACGGTGTAGGTACCCTTGGGAGTGGCCACTCCAACCCATACGGTACCCTCCGGATTGAACTCATCTCCGCCCGGTCCGGCCAGGCCGGTGGTGGAAACGGAGTAGTCGCTTCCGGTGAGTTTTCTAACGCCTTCGGCCATTGCTGCCGCGACCTCGGAACTCACTACGCCGCATTTTTCGATGATGGAAGAGGGGATTCCCAGCACGGTTTCCTTAACGGAAATGGCATAGGAAGTGACGGATCCCAGGAAGTAGGAGGAGGAACCCGGTACGGTGGTGATGAGGTGGGCGATTTCACCTCCGGTGCAGGATTCTGCGGCCGAAAGGGTGAGTCCGTGCTCCTTCAGAAGCTTCCCAATCTGGGTTTCCAGGTTGGAATCTTCGTCGGCATAGATCAAATCTCCCAGAATTTCCTTCAATTTGGCTAGTTCAACTTCCATTTTCTCCATCTGACGGGCAGCTTCTCCGCCGTAGCAGGACAGACGGAGCCGGATGCCGGTGAGGGGATTGGGGAGATAGGCCAGGTGCATATCTTCCGGAAGGGCGTCTTCCCAAGGAGCGATTTTTTCCGAGAGGGCGCTTTCGGCCAGACCGTAAACCATCACGTTTTTGTGTAAAATGGTGGCGAGTTGCTGGTGTTGTTTCACATCTTCCACCACTTGCGGGATGGCGCCCACGGCTTCGTGCGGAACGCCCGGCAGAGCGTAGAGCGTTCCACCCCCATTCACATTTCTGAAAATCATAATGGGAGCGGTTCCGAGCCTGTTCACAAGTATTTCGGCGGTGTCGGGGACATCGGCCTGGGCCAGGTTGATGGGCAAAACGTCCAGTCCTCGGCTCTTCAGAATAGTATGTACCATCTCCAGCTGGCCGGGGTGACGTACAAAACCTTTGCTGCCGGTGAGGGTAGCGAGTACAGATTTGGTAATATCGTCCTTGGTGGGTCCCAGACCGCCGGTGGAGATGACGATATCGCTGTTCTGGAGCGCCTGGGAGAGGGTGTGGGCAATTTCTTCCTTGCTGTCTCCTATGGAAATCATCCGGTTCACGTGGATACCGATGCCTTCCAGGGACTGGGCCAGCTTCTGGGAATTGGTATCTAGTACCTGGCCAATCAGAATCTCGTCTCCAATGGTGACGATAGTAGCGGTTTTCATTGCTGGGATAGGGTTTTCAGGAATTTTTGAAAAGCGAAGGGACCCAGGGTGGTCTCTACCAGGGAGGCCCCGGCCGCTATGCAGGCCATAGCGTCTTCTGCATTTTCTGCTGCACCTATAATGGGTACACGCCCCTGCGTCTCTTCCAAAACCATCTGCACTTTACGGGCACCGGGGGCCACGATGGCATCTATGCCGGACAGGCGGCAGTGGTCCAGGAGGGCTTTAATCTCGTCCGGAGTGTGGCCGTGGGATAGCCTGAGGGCTATGGGGGTGTAATGCTCATAGCAGAGACGGAGGTTTACAACCTCGTCCAGGAGAACGGAGGTATCCGAGATGTCGGGGGAGTCTATGCCGTGGTCTCCGTCCGGATCTATTATAATAAGGTCAGAAAAATCGTATACCAGGGAGAAGCTTCTGGAAAGATCGGTGGCCACATTGATGGCCAGAACGGTCTTTTTGCGGTAGTCCTGCAGGGCCAGAACCCAATTGAGAACATCCTCAGACGGGGGAGTCAGGGTAACGAAGCCGGCACCGAAGGTACGGCACTCACGCAGCTGGCGGATGGTGGGACTCTGCCGGAGTCCGGCCGGGTTCTTAAAAGGAATACCGGCCACATTGGTGTCCAGTGCTTTTTTATTGCGGGATCCGAAAATGCACATAGCAGCTTTTATTAGCTGCACAAAGATAGCAAATTATTCGCTTTGACGGAATTCCTGGAAGGTTTTGTCCGAGAAGAAGATCATGATTTTGGAGATCTCCCGCTGGGGCAGACCACCCGTAGGGATGGAGAAAAGGTCCAGCTGGACGGGTTCATCCTGCTGGGCAGGGGCCTCCTGAGGGGTCTGAGCGGCCTCTGGCTCGTGATACATCTTGCCTTTGCCGCTGAGCAGCCACTCTAAATTAAGGTTAGGGTAGTGCAGGATCAGGCTTTCCAGAAAGTCGTAGCCGGGCTTGTTTCTACCGGCCAGAATGTTGGACACACTGCCCCTTGCGACCGACAGAGTATCTGCCAGCTGCGTTTGGGTTATATTCTCGGCCTGCAAGAATTGTAAAAGTCTCCGATTCATATTTGTGAACTTTTCTGCCACAAATATAAAACAAGATTTTCGAAAAAACAAACCTTTTTTGGGGGCAAATAAAAGGATAGAAGTGGTTTTTGATTTTATGATAGCTAACTAATACTTTAATATAAAACATATAAGTAGCTGATTAGTCAATACTTAATATAAATAATAGATATTTTTATACAAGCAATTGGCTCATTCTGGGGATAGGGGAGCAATATTATATTTTATGATTCTTCATATAAAAATGCGTAAATAACTGATTATGTGCATAATAACTCTAATGCAATAATACCCATAAAAATAAACAATAATGTTTTAGCAAGCATTATTCATAATTCTTTGCAGAGTGAATAAAATTCAAATATGTGAAATGAAATCGAGTGGGCGTGTTTCATATTTGTGTACAAAATCGGGCTCTGAGACCTGTACGGGATAAGACTTTCGTATTTGGGATAAAAGGTGTAACTTTGTTCAAAATTTTGAACTGAGAAAATGATACCCGAAATCCGCATAGAAGACTATAATTACGGACTCGACGACAGCAGAATTGCAAAGTATCCGCTTCCTGAAAGGGATGCCACCAAACTCCTTCACTATAAAAACGGCGTCATCGAAGATTTGCACTTCAGAGATTTGCCCACCTTGCTGGAGTCCGACACCCTTATGGTCTTCAATGACACCAAAGTGGTCCCCGCCCGACTCCATTTTCAGAGAGAAAGCGGAGCCCATATAGAAATTTTTTGTCTGGAGCCGGTGGATCCGGCAGAATACAACCTGGCTTTTGCCGCAACCGAGTCCTGCTCCTGGAAATGCGTGATTGGAAATGCCAAAAAGTGGAAAAACGACATCCTGTCTCTATACAATCCAGCTTCCGATTCCCTTTTAAAAGAGCTGTCTCTTACGGCAGAACTCCTTTCCAGGGAAGGACAGACCGGCGTCGTCCGCTTTGCGTGGAACGGGGCTTTTCCGTTCTCCAAAGTCCTGGAACAAGCTGGAACTGTTCCCATTCCGCCGTACTTGAATAGGGAATCGGAAGAGGTTGATACCCAGCGTTATCAGACCGTTTATGCCCATATCAGGGGCTCTGTGGCTGCTCCTACGGCCGGTTTGCACTTCACGGAAGACGTGCTTAACCGCCTTAAACAGAAGGGGATAGAGATGGATAACGTGTGTCTGCACGTGGGCGCCGGTACCTTCCTTCCGGTCAAGAGTTCCCTGGTTTCCGAGCATCCTATGCACCGCGAACCTTTTGTGGTTTCCCGCAATCTGATTGACCGTTTGGCCCACAAAAATGGGCCTCTGCTGGCCGTAGGAACCACTTCTGTGCGTACTTTGGAGTCTCTGTACTATATTGGCGTGAGCTGCATCGAGAGGGGAGTTCCGGAGGATGTGGAGCAGTGGGCACCCTACAACCGGGAGTATTCCTATACTACGCAGGAGGCCCTGGAAGCCATTGTCAAGTATCTGGACAACAACGGATTAAATGCTCTGGTAGCCGGAACCCGCATCATCATCGTGCCCGGATTCCGCTTCCGGCTGGTAGATAAGCTTGTGACCAACTTTCACCAACCTGAAAGCACCCTTATATTACTCGTTTCTGCTTTCGTAAATGGCGATTGGCGAACAATTTACGACCACGCATTAAAGAATAACTTTAGGTTCCTCAGCTACGGAGACAGCTCGCTCCTGGAGCGCGAATAGCTAATATTTGGAATAGTTTTTGTACCTTTGTATTGAAAAAATACAGGACTATGGATCTTGCAGAATTCACCGATATTGCGCCGTTCAACGACGAAGAAACCGATGCCGCGTTGTCGCGTCTGGCCAATCATCCCAACACACCCTGGATTTCCCGCTATATCTTCCCGGACAAGCCCGCCAGTTTCCTGGCAGAGCTGCTGAGAAGCATCCACACGGTGGATGATTTCCAGAACATAGTTATGTCCAAGGCCGTGGAATGGGTGATTAATTCCACTATGAAGAACTTCACCTACGACGGAATCAAGAATATCAAAAAGCTCAAAGGCTGCTATCTGGCAATGTCCAATCACCGGGACATCATTCTGGATCCGGCCATTATGCAGGTGACGCTGATGCGCAACGGACTGCCGCCCACAGAGATTTGCGTAGGAGATAACTTACTGAAACAGAAGTCGGTAGAGCTGCTTATCCGCTCCAACCGTATGATTAAGGTTATCCGCGGCATTTCGGCCCGTGAGCTGTATCTTTCTTCCCAGCAGCTGTCCAAATACATCCGTGAGAGCATTACCTCCGGCCACAGTTCGGTCTGGATTGCCCAGCGTCAGGGACGCACCAAAGACGGTACCGACATTACCGAACAGGGCCTCCTGAAGATGGTGGATATGAGCGGCACCAAGGATTTCGTGGAGAATTTCAAGGAAATCCAGATTGTGCCCATCAGTATGTCTTACGAATACGAGCCCTGCGACATTATGAAAGCCCGCGAGGTTCTCATTTCCCGCACGCAGAAGTACGTAAAACGGGAATTGGAAGACCTGGAGAGTATTATTATGGGTATCAAGCAGCAGAAAGGCAACGTCCATATGAACATTGATACGCCCATAACGGAAGCAGAAATCATTGAAGCGGCCGAATGCGATAAGAACGACCGTTACAAGAAGATGCGTTACGCCGTGGACCGCAGGGTCATTCAGGGCTACAAGCTCTGGAAAACCAATTATATGGCGTATGACTGGGTTAACAACACTACCAAATATTCGGACCATTACGACAAGGCCGATTTGGAAGGCTTCAAGGAATACATCGCCGGCCAGATGAAGATGGTGGAATCCACGCTGAATCAGGAGGAACTCCAGGATATTCTCCTGCACATTTACAGCAATCCTGTGCTGAATAAGGAGAATTTCGTTTAGTTACACAATTTATATTATGTTAACTTGCCGATGGCGATTGAATCCCCCGTCGGCATTTTTTTGAAAAGATGAGCAGAAAACGCATAGACCTGGTGCTGGAGAATGTGACCATTGAATCCGTGGCTGCTGAGGGCAAGGCTCTCACGCACGTGGACGGAATGGTGGTTTTCGTGGACTTTGCCGTTCCCGGAGACGTGGTGGACATTCAGGTGTACAAGAAGAAAAAGAATTATATGGAAGGCTTTATCAAGCGCATTGTAAAGCCCTCCGAGCACCGTCTGGAGCCTTTCTGCAAGCATTTTGGCGTCTGCGGAGGCTGCCGCTGGCAGCCGCTGCCCTATGAGATGCAGCTGGAGGCCAAGCGCCAGCAGGTGGAAGACCAGCTGGTGAGAATCGGCCATCTTCAGGTTCCTGAAATCAGGCCTACCCTCCCCTCCGAATCCATTCAATTTTATCGTAACAAGCTGGAATTCAGCGCTTCCTGCAGCCGCTGGATCCTCAAAGACGAAGATCCCAACGCCCTTTCAGAGGCCCAGAAAGTAGGTTTGGGCTTCCACGTGGGCAAGTTCTTTGACAAGGTATTGGATATTGAACAGTGCTATCTTCAGAAGGAACCTTCCAATGCCATTCGTCTGCATATCAAGCAGTTCTGCCTGGATCACGGCTACGAATTCTACAACATCCGCGAAAATCACGGCTTCTTCCGCAATATGTTTGTCAGAAGCACGGAGAAGGGCGATTTTATGCTCATTGTGGTGTTTGCCCGGGAAGACAAGGAACAGAGAGAGGCCCTGCTGGACTCCGTAGCGGCCGCTTTCCCCCAGATTACCAGCCTCTATTACATCATTAACGAGAAACTCAACGATTCCATAACGGACCAGTCCCCCATCCTCTACAAGGGCCAGGATGCCATTTACGAGGAAATGGAGGGCCTTAAGTTCAAGATTGGCCCCAAGTCCTTCTACCAGACCAATTCGCGCCAGGCGTACCGTTTATACAGCGTTGCGCGCGATTTCGCGGCCCTTACCGGCAACGAGCTGGTGTACGACCTGTACACGGGTACCGGCACCATTGCCCAGTTTGTGAGCAAGAAGGCTTCCAAGGTTGTGGGTATCGAGTACGTACCCGAGGCCATAGAAGACGCCAAAGTGAACGCCCAGGCCAACGGCATCACCAACTGCCTCTTCTTTGCCGGAGATATGAAGGACGTGCTTAACGAGGCCTTTATTCAGAAGCACGGCCGACCGGACGTGATTATCCTGGATCCTCCCCGCGCGGGCATTCACCCGGACGTGGCCCAGGTCATTCTGAAGGCCGCTCCCGGCCGTATGGTGTATGTGAGTTGCAATCCGGCCTCCCAGGCCCGTGACCTGGCCATTCTGTGCAAGGATTATGAGATTACGGCCGTCCAGCCCGTGGATATGTTCCCGCACACGATGCACGTAGAAAACGTGGTGGCGCTCAAGAGACGTTCCTAGTCCTTTACTTTTACCATCGTCTGGAGTTTCTCCCTTCGGCCATCTTCATAAATGATGTTGGCCACCAGCAGGTGGTCTCCCTTGCTCAATGAGAAGGCGCTGGAAGACAGTACGCTGCCGTCCCACATCCATTCCACCTCGCGGATCCGGATGTGTTTGGGGACCTTCAGGGCGGGCGTAAAGCGCTCTCCGGTGCGGTAGACGTCTTTTCCGGAATCAATGTACACATATCCCATCTGGTCCAGCGAAATGGCCGGTACTTCCCCGGCGCCGGCGCTGAGCATCAGATCCAGGTACATCCCGCCTGTAGAGGAATAGAGCTCGTTCCAGGAAGACTGCTCCAGGGAGAACTGGCTCCAGTAGCTGTTACCTCTGTTGCCGGGATAGACCACGCTGAGCGGGTTGTTGCCCGTGGCTTTCTCAAAACCGTATCCAATGTAGACATCCAGGCCTTCCGGGATGCGGAGGTTCTCTTCCCGCAGATCCACCACAATGCGGCGGAATTCACCCAGAGCAGGATTTTCCACTTTCTTGTTAAGCACACGCACAGGGCCGAAGTCTACGGTAACGTACATATCCCCCACTTCCTGGTCCTGCGAGGCAATGTATGGATAGCAGACTACCTCTGTGAGCTGGCGGCCGCCCAGGTTGCGGAGCTCCTGGGCCGTGAAACGGACGGCGCCTATGGCCACGGCCTCGTGGAAGACACCGGAGGCTTTGTCGGGGTCAAATTTCTCCAGGGCGGTGTAATCTGCATCACCGGGAGTGCGCATTTCTACCATTACGCTGACAATGCGGCTCCCCTCTTTGATGCCAAAGGGCAGGAATGCGTCCAAATAGCCGTTTTTAGAGACATTCAGGGTAAAGGGACTCTCCCCTTCTATCGGCAGCACAAAAAAGCCTTCTGCGCCCGTTTTAACGTATGCGGCAGAACCTTCCAGACTCACCGTTACGTCGGCCACCGGTTTACCCGCCGTGTTGCGGACTATTCCGCTTACGTGGGAACCCTTGTCACGAACCACCCGGAAGCGGCTCAGACCCTTCTCGCTCTCTATGCAGGTGAGCTGTACGCCCGACCACTCCCCTTCCCAGTCCACGGGCTCGTAGGCCATCTGGCGGCTGGCTCCCGGGAATACCAGGGACGACGCATTGAAGGCCGAACCGTAATTGAGGGAGGTCAAATCTGACGAAGGAATGATATAGAAACAAGGGTGCGTTCCTAAGTTATTGATACTGTTGTATTTGCGCCAATCATCCCACAGTTCGATAGCCGGAACTTCTCCTACGGGGCGCTCGGACCGGTCCACGTGGTAGACCAGAAGGCCCTCAGGCAGCGGGGCGTCCCAGGCGGTCCCGTCCCTGGATTCCACCAGGAAGAACTCCCCTTCCGTGGCCATCGGGATGCGGTAAGCCTGGTTGAACTGCACGGGTCCCAGCATCACTTCTCCGCTTCCCGGAAGCTCGGGAATGTCCTCTACCCAGCCCAGCAGATAGCGTTCCAGAATATTGAGGAAGGGCGGCGTCCGGCCTTCGTTGTTGTACAGTCCGCGGCACATAAGGGAGAAGTCGTACAGGCCTCCGGCATAGCCATCCGCGCCGCTGTTTACGTCGTAAAAGTCCGGCAGACCCAGGGCGTGGGCCATCTCGTGGCAGCTGATGCCAATGCCCATAGGATGGTCTCCGGCGGCGCCTCCCAGTTCGGCCGAACAGAAGTAAGGCCCCAGCTTAACCTCGTCAAAGATGGCATCGCGGGTTTCGGGGTCCAGGGCGTCCTGGATGTTCCAGTGGTGGGACCAGATGGCGTCGGCGGGGCCTCCTTCGGCCTGATCAGTTCCGGCAAAATAGAAGATGCAGAGGTCTACCAGGCCATCCCTGTCCTTGTCATAGACGGAGAAGTCCACTTCCTCGTCCAGGAGGCGGCAGGCGTCCAGAAGGGCTTCTTCCGGGGCCGTATCATCTATTCTCTGGCCGTTTCTTATGATATCCTTGCCATAGTACGCCATTTTCTTGTCCAGCGTTACCGGGCCGAAGACATCGAAGACGGGCGTAAAGAGGCTGTGGGAATTGTCTGTGAAATAGTCCCGGACCGATCCCGTGGCACCGTTTACGTTGTATCCGGGCAGGTTGAGCATATCCTGAAAGTGCTGCAGGGGCTCTTCCAGGGTAAAATGTACGTCCGAGAACTCCAGGATAACCACGGGAATGTGCACCTCTCCTGTACGGGGAATCACCTGTTGGGCCTGCAAGCCCGTCTGGGCCAGCAGAAACAGCAGACTCCCTATGAGAACGCGGTGCTTCATCGGGACAGGACAAAATAGGTGGTATCATCCTTCTTGAGCCAGATGCCGTCGGGGGTGAGCTTGAGTACCTGAACGCCGGTATATTCCTCTGACTGAAGGGTATAGCCGTTAACCAGAACGCGGAACCGGAAGGAGACGCGGTCCCCTACCTTGAGCTTGGCTGGAAGGCCGTAAAGGCCCAGGACCTTTCTTTCTCCAGGATCCAGCATTCGGAACGTGAGGGTGCCGTCAGGGCATTCCAGGGCCGATAACTGATGCCGGTCCGGATTGTAAACCTGGGAGCCGCCCGGAAC
>JAEEQI010000085.1 GCA_016285215.1 Bacteroidales bacterium
AAACTCATGAAAAACTTCCGGGGGTCTGCCTTAGCGGCAGGGGTCGGAACCCCTGAGAGCGTTCCTCATGAGCTTCTCGGAAGCTCACTCCATTTTTATTTGCGTTTCAAACATAGGAACTATTTTTTATATACCCGAACATAGTCCACTTTCATAGTGCAAGGCAGCGCAGATTCGTCTACGCCCTGCATACCGCCCCAGTCTCCGCCCCAGGCGAGGTTCAGGATAATGTAAAATTTCTTGTTGAAGGGCCAGGTCTTGTCATTTCCCGCCTTGTCGTTCTTGAATTCCAGCAGGAGATTCCCGTCCACATAAGTCTTGATATAGTTCTCTGTCCATTCCATTGCATACACGTGGAACTCGTTCTCGGCGCCGGCCGTGACACGTGCGGCGGTCTTCTGGGTTCCCTTCACGTGGTTGTACGCGTTGCAATGGATGGAGGAAGAAGTTTCGTTGGGAACTACGCCCACCTCTTCCATAATGTCAATTTCGCCACAGTCCGGCCAGCCCTTGGAGAAGTCGTCGGGCATCATCCAGAAGGCGGGCCAGGTACCCTTTCCCTTGGGCAACCAGATGGCCGCCTCCACATAGGCATACTGCCAGGACTGGCTGGAATTCATACGGGCCGAAATCACCTGCCCACCGTCCTTGCGGGCCACAATGTTCAGGGCGCCGTCGGAGATGTAGGCCGTTCTGCGGTCGTTGGGGACATAGCGCTGCAGCTCGTGGTTCACACGGCCGGGAGCCCAGTCCTCAAAACGCCAGTTGTCCACAAGATGATCCGAAGTCCCGGAGAAATCATCCTGCCACACCAGCGTGTAGCCTTGGGGAACATAAGCACCGTCCGGCACGGGCTCTCCTTCCTTCTGGGAAACAACGAGCACTTTCTCGTGGTCTCCGCTGCGGAAACGAACCTGCTTGGTGCGCTTCTGGTCCACATAGCTACGGGTAAATTTCACTTTAAGCTCGCCGTTTCCCTTGGCAATGGCCTTGGGAGAAAGGCTGAACCAATAGTCAATGTCTTCGTCTACTACCGTCCAGACGGCATTGGTGGCGGTGGTCACCGAGACCTCTCCCCCAATGCCTTCTCCCACTACTTCCGCAGCGGAGAAAGTCAGTTCCGGAACAAACAGGCCCTGACTCAGCGTAAGCGAAGCCTTCTGGTCTCCGCACTGGAAACTCAGCGTGGCCTGGCGGGCGCTGGCCGTGTTGTTGGGCTGTGCCGTCACCTTGAGCAGGCTCTCTCCGGAATAAATCTGGGAGGCCGAAGAAACGGAGTACCAAGCCTGACCGTCCGTAGAAACGCCCCAGGTACCGCTGGCCGTTACTTTAACGGAGGCTTCTCCGCCCTGGGGATCCAGGGTCAAAGGAGAAACGGCAAACTGAAGGCTGGCCTTGGCGGGCTCCGGAGTAGGATCCGGCTGGGTGCCCTGGCAAGACAGCACTACAAGGAGGGCCGAAAGTAGAGAAAACATCTTTTTCATTCTTCAAAGTTAAAAAGGGTGGCCAAATGCAGCAAGCCCTTTGGCCACCCTATTACAACCTATTTATTAATACACGTATTCCTGAAGGACAATGTCGCTGACCTTGATGACCGTTCCGGCAGGGGTACGGCCAAAGTCGAAGATCAATAATGCAGCTTCTACATCCTCCGATGCGGGGCTGAATCCCTGCTTGCGGATGGTTACAACGCCGTTCTTGGTGGGCAGGCTGTTGTCATAGAAGCACACTTTGCTGTCGGACTCGGGGTCGTTGGAGAGCTTGATGGTAAAGGAAGAGGCAGAGGTTCCTTCCACCTTGCAGGAGAACTCATATTCGTGAGAAGCCTGCAGGGCGATGTTGGTGCTCAGCTTTACCTGGCCCATCCACTCTTCTCCGCCAATTCCCTCGGGAATGGTGAGCTCAAAGGTCTTATTGCCTTCACCGGGAGTGAAATGGGGATCCAGTCCACCAGCCCAACCGGGAGCGGTGAAATACACCTCGGATACGGCAACCTCGGCCGTGGGCCACAGGTTCACCACCTCGGGCTTGTCGCTCAGCGGGATGTGCTTCTGGAGGCAGAAGTCGGAGAGGGTGATAACCGTACCGGCCTCAAAACGACCAAAGTCAAAGACCAGGAGGATGCCCTCGTGGGCGTCGAACATCATATGGTCGGGAGCCTCGAAGAGGAGGGTTTCTCCGGCACCGATGGCCACATTGCCATCGTAGAAGTAGCTGTCGGCACCATCGGCCTCGTTGGTCATCTTGACGGTAGCCGTACCGGCGTTGGAAGCCTTGATCTGGCAGGAGAAGTCAAAGCGCTCGCGGGCATCGGCCGGGATGTGGGTCTTGATCTTGAACTGACCCATCCATTCGCCGCCGCCTACACCTTCGGGAACGGTAATCACGATATCGTTCTTGATGGCAATACCGGCAGTCAGACCTCCGGCCCAGTCGTCACCGCTGAACCACTGCTCGTAGTCAATGGAGGAACGCATCAGGTTGGTGGGAGCTGCGGGACGGAACCAGGCGGGTTCGGAATCCGGTTTGGGATCCGGTTCGGGTTCGGGATCTACCTCGGGTTCTACCAGCTCGTCCTTGGGAACGAATTTGAAATACCAGGCGTTGCCGGGTTCGGCCTCACTGCCGCACCAAACCTCGAGCTGATGCTCGTTCAGGGTAATGATGTGGAACTCGCTCTTTCCGGTATAGAAGCCCAGGAAGGCGCCGCCGCTCAGGGTAAGGAGCATATTGTCCTCGTCCAGGGTGAAGGTGAGGTTGTCGGCGGGCACGTAAGGCACGTCATAGTCACCTACAACAGGATTGGCGGTGCCGGGGATTCCCAGGTGGTTCATACCGTTCTCGTTGGTGTAGATGTTGCCCTCGTTTTTCCAGATAAGCTTGGTGCCTTTCTGGATGAAGGTGAACTCGTTCTCGTAGAGAGAGCAGCCTTCCTTACCCTTGGGATCGCACTGCCACCAGGCCGGACCACCCTCTTCGGGTGCGGCATTCACGTCACCCACGCCAAAGTGGCCTTTGGTATAGCGGGCAAAGACCCAGGTCTTGCCTTCGGTAGCTTCGGCACCGCCGGTGAGGGCGTTGAAGCCAGGGGTATCCAGCAGACTGTAGTCGTCCTGGGCAATGTTAATCACCTTGGAGATGGAGGCACCGCCGCCCGTGGTATACAGGGACATAGTGATGGTATAGTCACCCTTGAAAGGATAGGAAGCGGAAACTTTGTCACCCTTTACGGTGGTTCCGTTACCCAGATCCCACAGGGCTACGCCGCTGACGGAGGAATTGTTCTGCAACTCGATGATATTGGGAGTGGCAGTGGAGGGAGTGGCCGTAAAGGCCAGCTGATCTTCCTTAGGAGCCGGTCCCAGCTTGTGGGAATCGGAGTCCATAGGACGACAGGAGAACAGAAGCGCTCCGGCCGTAACCAGAAGGAGAGTAGTTTTAAATAAATTCTTCATAACGCTTATCTGTTAATAACCATTGTTCTGCTTGAGTTCATACTCACCGGTACCGGCGGTACGGCTCATTTCGCTCTGAGGGATGGGCAGGTACTTGTCCTTGGAAGGATCGAAAGTACGGACGCTCTGGTGAGCGGTGTCATTTTCGGTAAGGACGCTGGCGGCATCACCCCAACGGATGAGGTCCCAGAAACGCATACCTTCACCCACAAATTCCTTGCGGCGCTCGGCCTTGATGTTGTCCTTGCTCACGGGGATGGAACCCAGACCGGCACGGGTGCGAACCTCGTCCAGGCAAGCCTGAGGGGTAACACCGTTGGAAGCGGAAGCACCCAGAACACCCACCAGCTCGGCATAGTTGAGCAGGGTTTCGGCGTAACGGAAGATGATGAGGTTGTTGGGATAGTTCAGGTCAACCGTACCAATGGGCGAACGCAGGGAGGTACGGGCGGCATACTTCTTTTGGAAGAGGCCGGTGTCCTGGAAACGGGGACCGTAAGTGCCCTCGGCAAATTTGTTGATGGAACCTTCACGGCGAACATCACCGGGCTCGTACATATCCCAAGTGGCCTGACGAACGGGACCAAAGGCCCAGCCACCGCAGAACACAGGGTCAGCCAGTTCGTTGGGGGAGATATAGGCCGGCAGGTTGGTACCGCAACCGGTCCAGGCAGCACCCCAGTCACGCTTTCCGTCAGAAACCTGGTTGGTCTCGAAGATGGACTCGGCGGTGAAGTCGTTTTCGTCGGCACCCGTCCAGAGACCGTCATAACCAATAAGGCTGTAACGACCGCTGCCAATGATCTTGGCCATATCGGCGGCCACCTCGGAGAACTTGTCCGTCTCGTTCTGGTACATAACCACACGGGCCTTGAGCATATACAAGGCAGCCAGGTTGGCGCGGGCCTGCTTGGCGGTACCGTTGGTATACAGGGGGAACTCGTCACCGGCATCTCCGGCAGCCACCTCGGCAGCTGCAATGTCGGTCATAATGGCGGCATAGATTTCGTCAGCGGTACGCTGCTTGGCCATAAAAGGTTCTTCCAGCGGCTCGGTGAAGAAAGGAATGTTGCCGAAGAGTTTCCACAGGTGGTGGAGATAGTAGGCACGGAGGAACAGGGCTTCGGCCTTGTAACCGGCGAGCTTGCGCTTGGCGGCGTCGGAATCGAAACCAATGGCATTGTCAATGGCCATCAGGGTATTGTTGGCGCGGGCAATGGCCGTGTAGTAGAGGGACCAGATGCCGGACGGGCTTTCCGAAGCGGGAATCTGGAACAGGGACATATGGTACATCCAAGACTGGTCACCGGCATCACCGCCACCCTTGTAGATGTCGTCGGAACGCAGGTCGGAGAGCAGGAGGATGTGATTGTAGTTGTAGTTCGCATACGAGTCCATCAGCAGCGGCTGATAGGTAGCCGTCAGATAAGACTGGATAGCGCTCTCGGTAGCAGCAGCACCGGCTTCACCCTGGTGGGTGGCGTGAGCGGTAAGGAACTTCTCACCGCAGCTGGTAAGAATCAGACCGGCGGCTGCAACGACTGCAAAAATCTTATAGAATTTCATATTCGCTTGCATTTAAAGGATTAGAAGGTGATGGAGGCGCCCACGGTGATGGTACGGGACTGAGGATAGATACCGCGGTCCACGCCAATGGTGGTATAGCCATCGGAAGCCATTTCGGGATCGAAACCATCATACTTGGTGAAGGTGAGGAGGTTCTCGCCGGCCACATAAACGCGGAGGTTCTTGATGAAGGCTGCGCGGAGGATCTTGGCGGGAATGGTGTAACCCAGCTGGGCGGTCTTCAGGCGCATAAAGGAACCATCCTTTACCCAAAGATCGGAAGAACGCCAGTTCTGGTTGGGGTTGGCATTGGTCATACGGGGGATACGGTTGGAGGTGCCTGCACCAATCCAGCGATCCAGAATCCAGGCGGGACGGTTCATAGCGGGAACGTCACCACGCATAGAATAGTCGAAAATCTGGTTGCCAATGGAGCCCTGGAAGAACAGGTTCAGGTCAATGCCCTTCCACTCGGCGGCCATAGTGATACCATAGGTCCAGTCGGGCATACCCTTACCAATCTTGGTACGGTCGTCGTCGTTCACATAACCATCCTGGTTGTAGTCCACGAAGCGGACGTCACCGGGCTGGGCGTTGGGCTGCATCAGTCCGCCGTCCTTGTTCTTGTAAGCGTAAACTTCCTCCCAGGTCTGGAACAGACCGTCGGTCTTCATACCATAGAAGTAAGGCCAAACCTCACCGTTGGAACCCTTCACATAGTCACCCACGCCGGAAGCACCGTTGCCCTGGTAAACAGCCTCACCGGACTCGTTGCCCAGGTTGATCAGGCGGTTGCGGAGCAGGGAAGCATTGGCGTTGATGGAGTAGTGGAAGTCTCCAACCTGCTGCTGCCAACCAATTTCGAATTCGTAACCCCAGTTACGCATATCGCCCAGGTTGGACATAGGAGCGCCCTGACCCACATAGGAAGGGATGGGCTTGTCCATCAGCATACCGTTGGTCTTCTTGTTATAGAAGTCAAAGCCAAAGGTGAACTTGTCACCGAACAGGCGGGTGTCGAAGCCCAGATCCAGCTGCTCGGACTCTTCCCAACGGATGGTGGGATTGGCCAGGGCTGCAGGGGAGGAACCGGACTGAACCGTACCGTTGGTGCCTTCGTTGCCAAAGTAGTACTCCTGGCCGGTATCCATCAGGGAAGCATAGCGGAAGTTACCGATATTCTCGTTACCGTTCTTACCCCAGCTGGCGCGGAACTTAATCTGGTTGATCCAGGAAGGGGCGTTGAACCAAGGTTCGTTGGAAAGATTCCAACCCACGGAAGCGGCAGGGAAGGTAGCCCACTTGTGACCGGGGCCGAAACGGGAAGAACCGTCACGACGGATGGTGAACTCTACCATATAACGCTCGTCGAAGTTGTAGTCGATACGGCCGAAGTAGGAGGCCAGACGCTGATAGTCGTAGCCGCCGGTACCGCCGCTGGTGCGCTCGTCATCGGTAGCGCCAATGGCGGAATCAATGTAAGCCATACTGGGATTGGTCTCCTTGAGCTTGTAGTCGGAGCCGGATACATAAGTATAGGAATAGCTCATAGCCGACTGACCCAGAACAACGGACAGATTGTGCTTGCCAAACTGCTTGTTGTAGGAGAAGTAGTTTTCTACCTGCCAGCGGAGGCCTTCGTTCATACCCATATTGACCCAGCTGGTAAGCGTCTGGTTCATAGAGCTCTTGTACTGCTCAAAGCCGTAGCCGCGGTTGCGCCAGAAAGAGAGGTCCACACCGTAGCTGGTCTTGAACTTGAGGCCGGGGAGGATATCCAGTTCGGCGCCAAAGCTGGCCACGAACTTGTGGGTCTTGTAGAGGGTGTTGGACGGGGTGTCCAGGTTGGCCACCGGGTTGGTCAGTTCCTGATAACCGGTGGGAGGGAGAGAATAAACTCTACCGTCGGAAGCAACGATGGCAGTGGGGTGGGCGGCCAGGATGGCAGCACCTTCAGCCTCGCTTGCGAACACGGGAATGCTGGGGTTGAAAGCAACGGCGGAGCCCAGGATGGAACCGAACTCGGAGTTGGTGGTGATACCCGTAGCATTGATGTTGGAGTAGGCCAGGTTGGCCGTGAGGGTGAGTTTGTTGAGGAATTTGCGATCCTTGGACTCAAAAGGAATGTAGGTGTTGTTGGAACGGATGGACAGACGGTCGTAGTTGGACTTGCCGTAGTTACCGCCCACAATACCGTCCTGCTTGAAGTAGCCCAGGGAGACAAAGTAAGTGGCTTTCTCGGTACCGCCGCTCACGGACAGCTGGTGCTGCGTGATGGGGGCATTGTAATTAAAGGTCTCGTTCTGCCAGTCGGTGCCCTTTCCGGCAGCGGCAATCTCGGCCTGGGTGTAGAGCGGAGCGCCGCCATCGTTGATGCGGGCCTCGTTCATAATCACCATATACTCGGTGGCATTGAGAACCTCTTTCTTGCGCCAGGGATTCTGCCAGCCGTAGCTGCCATTATAAGTAATGGAAGCCTGGCCCTTCTTACCGTTCTTGGTGGTAACCAGCACAACGCCGTTGGCGGCGCGGGCACCGTAAATGGCTGCGGAAGCAGCATCCTTGAGGATTTCAACGGAAGCAATGTCGGTAGGATTCAGGTAATCGATACCGCCGTCAACGGGCATTCCGTCCACAATATAAAGAGGATCGGAATTGTTCACGGTGCCAATACCACGGATCTTGATCTGGGAGCCGGAGCCCGGCTGACCGGAAGCCTGGGTAATCTGAACACCGGAAACTTTACCCTTAAGGGCATCGTTTACAGTAGATGCGCGCACGGTGTTGAGGGCTTCTCCGTCTACTTTGGAGATGGAGGCCGTCACAACGCTCTTTTTCTGCACGCCGTAACCTACTACAACGGTTTCTTCCAGCATCTGGGTGTCGTCCTGAAGGACCACTGTGAGATTCTGGTCACCGTCTACAGTGACTTGCCGCGTCTGATAGCCGATGCAGGAGACCTCGAGAACAGCACCTTTGGCCACACGGATGGAGAAAGCTCCGTCCACGTCGGTCATGGTACCATTGCTGGTTCCTGCCTCCACCACAAACGCTCCTACGATGGGCTGGTTAGCAGAGTCCAGGACTACACCTTTAACGGAGAGTCCCTGAGCCATTGCAACCAGACTCAATCCTAAAGAAAGGATTAAGGTAGCAATTTTTTTCATACGCTTGGGGTTTGTTGCGTTTTTGGTTATTGGTTAATAATAATTTGGGTTGTCGACACTGGGTCTGGTGCAAAATTAGAGACATTTTATATTGGCCTCGCGCGTAAGAATGGAAAAGTAGTAAAAATAAAATATCAACCACCTGACAATCAGATGGTTGATATTTTTACAGGAGTCCTAAAAAGTAGTATAAAATGAGTTATTTAGCCAGGGCTTTCACTCTTTCTTCCAGCGTTTCCCGGTCTCCGAGAGCCGCATTTTTGATGGCTACTTTGTAATTATAGATGGTGCTCACGGAATAATCCAGCATAGTCGCTATCTTCTTGCTGTCGTCCATTCCCAGCAGGATCAGGGCAAATACGCGCTGCTCGGACGTGAGCTTTCCTTCCGGCGGAACCACCCGGGCTTCTTCCTTGAGCAAAGCGTTGAACTGCTCTACAAAATCCGGATACAGGGCCAGGAAAGTATTGTCAAAGGTTTCGTAGAAATCTTCGCGGGCCTTTTCGGAACGGCCGGTGATGGATAGTTCCTTGAGCAACTGGTCCGCTTTCCCCTGTTTGAGCAGGTTTCGGAACCGGTTGTCCTCCGCACGGATAACCGAAATCTGGGACGAAAGCCCCTGCAGGAAGTTCACGATGTACTTTTCCTTTACCCGGGCGCCCTCCGAAATCTGCCGGTTGAGCACGCTCAGGGTGGCATTGGCCTGGGCCAGGGAAGCGTTGCTGGTTTCCAGATCGCTCCGGGCTTTGTTGAGCTTGCGGGAACGGGCAATCAGGAAATAGGTGGCCAGGGAAAGGAGCAAAGTCAGGACAGCCAGCACGATGGACCATACCTTTCCGCTGCGCGAGGCCCTTGCCAGGCGGGCCTGATAAGCATCTTCCACTTGCATCAGGAAACGGGAAATCTGCCAGGGCCGGAGCTTGGCATTATAGGCAAGCGCATCCTCCTGCGCTATCCGCAGATAACGGAACGAGTGGTCCACGTCGGTGGGCAGGATGAGCTGGGCCAGCATAGCCAGGGAAGCGTAATCCCGCACCGCGTTGATGAGGTCACATTCGGCCGATTTCACCAGCCAGTAGATGCGGGTGGGCTGATCCCCTTGGCGCTCGGAAATTTCCGACTGATAGAAAGCATAGATGGCAAAGTCCCGGTCCTCGGGCTTGACACTCCGGAGCAGCACCAGGCTTACGCTGTCTGCTTCTTCCGTCCTTTCCTCGTCCAGAAGCTGGTCCCGGTACAGCTGAAGATAACGGGCCGAATTGACCGGCAGCATCCCTAGCAGGCGGGAGCGGAAAGAGGCGGCCGGCGGGATGGACATCCGTTCCACCATACCGGAATTACCCGCCATATCCTTGCTGTATTCGTAGAGGGTCCAGAAATATTCAGCCTTCAAGGACGGCGACAAAGAAGCCGTATCTATCTGGCTGTAAAGAATCTGGGTGGCCTCCAGGTAGTTGCCGGCCTTGTCGTACAAGTGGCCCAGCATAATGGTGGCCTGGTTGTAGCGGTCCAGGTCTCCCATCCGGTTGGCAAGGGCCTGACAGCTCTTCAGGTAATACTGGGTGGAGTCAAAGCTGAAAGGGAAATACTCCTGGGCCGTTATCATTTCCAGCTCGTAGCGACGGACCGGATCCGTGGTGGCCAGGGAAAGATTCCGGTATACATCCAGCTGATTCTGCTTTTTGGCGGCATAGGCCTCACGAAGGGCCAGGTAGCCGTCCAACTCTTCCAGGAGGGCCTGGGTCTTTTTGTCCGTGCCGGAAGGCGCAAGGCAGGAGGCGGCCGTCAGACAGACCGCCACCAGCCCTGTAAGCTTTCTGCAAAGACGCATCTGCACCAATTAGAAAATGTACTGGACGCCCAGCTTGAGCTGGCTGTGATGGCACTTCTCGTTGGCAGAGGCAAGGCGGTCCAGAAGGCCGTAGTCAAAGCCCAGAGCCACACGGATGTGCTCGATGATGTCAATGCCTACGCCAAAGCCGAACATTACGTCGAAGCGGCGGAGATCTTTGTTGGTGTCGTAGTTGCTGGTGGTTCCGGATGCGTGGGCGTCAATGGATACCAAATTGACCGACAGCACGGGGCCGGTAAACAGGAACAGGTTGTTACGGCCGCCCACAGGGATGTTGAAACGGGCGCGTACGGGAACGTCCAGGTAGATTTCTCCCAGGTTGAGAGCG
>JAEEQI010000086.1 GCA_016285215.1 Bacteroidales bacterium
AATCTTGGCCCGCTTCTCGTCTCCCCACATCCTGTACAGGTCCGCCCTGTCCTCGGGCAGCGTAACGCCGTCCAGGAGCGGGAAGTTGGCAAATCCAAGAAGGCTGTTCTTGTCAATCATACCAGCGTTCAGGGTGGCTTCGACTAGCTGTTCGGTGGTGAGTTGCATCAGCTCGTCCATACTCTGGCAGCCCGTTGCGGTGAGGAAGTTCTGCGTGACGTGGATGCCATGCTCCATAGTGTCGGTGTAGGCAATGTTGGCGCTCTGCGCGATGATTCTGCGGAAGAGCCCCTCGCTTCCTTTAATGAGCGGGAGGAACGTGACGCTTGCCGAGCCTGCCGACTCGCCGAAAATGGTCACGTTGTCCGGGTCGCCGCCGAAGCCGGCGATGTTTTTCTGTACCCACCGGAGGGCCTCCAGCTGGTCCAGCAGGCCCAGGTTGCCGGCCTCCTTGAAGTTCTCTCCGCCGGGAACCCGCTCGAAGTTCATGAATCCCAGGAAGCCCAGCCGGTAGTCGATGGACACAAACAGGGTGTCGGGGCACTGTTTGGCGATGTTTGTAAGGTCGTAGAGGGGCGACGCCTGGGATTCGGAGCAGAACCCGCCACCGTGAATCCACACCATGACCGGCTTTTTGCCGCCGGGGCAGCCGGTATTGCAATAAATATTCAGAACCAGGCAGTCCTCGCCGAACTCCGCTGTTCCCATGGAGTCGTTAAGAGGGCCGATGGGGACGTGGCCGGGCTTTGTGGCATCGTACACTCCGTCATCGTCTGCGGCAGGAAGCGCCTTCTGCCAACGAAGCTTTCCCACCGGCTGCGTTGCGTAGGGGATGCCCTTCCAGATAATCAGTTCGTCCGTCTCCTTGCCAACAAAGGTGCCGTTATTGCACTTTACGGCCAATTTGATTTCGCTATTCATAATCATTTGATTTTCTTGCCGCCCATATAAACTTCGGCCGGGATGTTGTGGCTAAAACCGTCGGGTTCGGCCTTCATCAGATCGTTGTCAAACACCAGGAAGTCGGCGTCTTTACCGGGCTCGATGGAACCCTTGGTGGCCTCGATGCCCAGCTGCTTGGCGCCGTTGATGGTATAGCCGATAATCATTTCTTCTATGTTCATCCGCTCCTCTGCCGGAGGATTCATAATAGGGCTTATGCAGTAAGCCGGGACATTGGTCTTCTCCGAAATGGTGCGGGTCATACCAATCTCCATACCCAGGTAGGGGCTCCAGGTGGTGAAATCGCCGCCGGCCACATTGTCGCTGGACCAGGCCACCGTGGCGCCTGAATTCCAGACCGTCTTGCAACGGTACATGCTCCTGGAACGCTTCTCTCCAAGCATTTGGGCCAATACGCCCGGGCCGCCTCCGTTGTGCCACCAGGGGGTGTAATTGGCGAATACGCCCAGCTTGGCAAAGCGAGGAAGGTCGGCATCGTCCTGCACCTCCAGGTGAGCGCAGGTAACCCTCACGTGGAACTTGTCTCCCAATTCCTTCTTAGCCAGCTCCACACCGTCCAGGACCACGCGGGAAGCTGCTTCGCCCACGGTATGTACGTGGAGGTCGAGGTTGGCTTCGTTGAGGGCCTTGAGGATTTCGGCCACCTGGGCGGGCTTGAAGGCTGTAGTGCCCGTCACACCCGTGTCCACATAAGGCGTGACCTGTGCCGCCGTTTCAATCTTCAGGGTGCCGTCCATAAAGATCTTAAGAGTGTGCACCTTCAGGTGCTCCGAGTTGAACTTTTTGTTGAAGCGCTTAACCTCTTCAATAGCCTCGTGCATCTTGCTGGGACGGGTGAGCACATAACATCCGTCAATGTAGATGGGTAGTTTGCCTTCCTTGTCCATCTTGCACAAAATGTCATACATCCGCTCGTGGACGGGGTTGTGCTCCGGGAAGCCGGCGTCAAAGACTGCGCTCACGCCCACCTTTTTGGAATACTCGATCCAGCGCTCGAGAGACACCCGGATCTGCTCTTCCGTCAGGTCATTCACACCGTCAAAGAGGATGGGCCAGCTGGCGGTTTCGAACGAATTGCCTGTCACGTGGCCGTCCTTGCGCACATAGTAGGCCAGTCCCGGGACGGGGTCCGGCGTGTCGTCGGCGATGCCCATCCTTTCCAGGACCTTGGAGTTCACCCAGTTGCTATGGCATTCGCCTTCCAGGAGGATGAGCTCCTTGTCCGGGCATACGGCGTCCAGGTCTTCCTTGGTAATCTCCTCACCCTTGAGGAAGTGACGTTCCAGCAGGAAGCGGTAGCATTTCTGCCCGGGATGCTCCTTGACATAGGCCGACATAAAGTCCATGGCGCCCTTCTTGCCGTCGGGTTCAAAGCGGACACCCAGGTCGGCGTAGTCAAATGCAACGGGAATGGTCACGTGGACGTGGCTGTCAATGATGCCAGGCATGATGAACTTGCCGCCCAGGTCGGTGACAGGGGCTTCAAAGTCCTTAAGACCAGTTTCGTCGCCAACATATATAAACTTTCCGTCCTTTACCACCAGTGCAGTTGCCTTCGGGTTCTTGGAATCAGAAGTGTAAATCTTCGCGTTTTTGATAATCTTATCAGCTTTCATGGTTTTAGAGTATTAAGTGGTTATTAAAATGCTTTTATTCTGAATCCCGCTACGAACCATAGTTTTCCTATGGCCGGAGAGGCTATCAGCTCGCCATAAATGGGCAAACTGAACCTTTCGGAAAAGGGAATGGCCTTGGTGGCTTTCAAGGAAACGGACTGGAAAGTGAAACGCTGGGTCCCATAATAGTCGGACGCCCAGGGAACAACGCCAGCCTTGGCCAGCCAGTCAATGCCCATCAGATGGAAAGGGGCCGATACTTCAAAATAGGAGCTGAAGGCGCGTCTTCCGTCGGCCTCCTGAAGGTCGGCTCCGGCAAAAAAGGTCTGCCAGGATATGGCTACGGGCCCGAAGTCGTATCCCACAGCCGCCTCGAAGCTATGACCTGTTTCCTGGGGGCGGTAGGCGAAATAGCGGGTTTCGCCCGAATCGTCCCAATAGTCTATAACACTGAGCTTGAGACCGCCTATCGTGTAGGAAAGCGTGAGGTCTATCTCATTCATTGGATTGGCAAGTCCCGTGTTGCCCCATACGGAGAACACCAGTCCCTTCCAACCCATACTCAGCTCGGGTTGGACGGATGGAGTGCCCAGATGTAAACCGCGCCACACATAGGAGCTTACGAAATCAACGGTAAGATCCGCTTCTACCTTGTTTTGCGCACGGGCCGTGCCAAGGCTGCCTACGATCAGCAATAAGGATAACAGTATTCTGGTTCTCATTGATTAATTTGCTCTTTGGTCCCCTTTACATAACAGGCTACCAGCCCATAGGTAATGGTGGGACGGATCCAGATTTCCGTGAGCATATAAACGGTATACTCGTCGGTGGGTTCCAGGAGGATATCCACGTTGTAGAGTACCGCAATGAGCATATCCACGACGAAAATCAACCAAAGGTTGCGTTTGGAATAGGTTTTCCAGTCTTTCCGGCCATAGAAATAGGTGAGCAGGATGATGAGCAGCACCGAAAGGGTCAGGCTGCTCAGGTGGAGGGGATAGTTGACAAGGGGCGGTGCAAACAGGATGTCCCTCAGAAGCACCGTGATGCCCACATTGACCGTGCACCAGTAGTTGAACTGCTTGGTGGTGATGGGACCGTTGAAAAAGTACATCCACATCATCACGATACAGGCAATGTAGAACACGTTGAGCACCAGTTCGGGCCAAGCGTTCTCCAGGCCGAAATGCCATACTCCGTAAAGCATCACGCCCACGGATACAACAGCAGCGATGGCGGTAATCAATACATTGGTGATGTCCGATTTATTCTTAAATCTTATTCCCATGGTTTTATGTTTTAGGTTATTAATTACTTTGTGGTTATTTAATGTTGAGGCACATCATCGTGAGGTCGTCGTTGGGTTCGGCCCCATTTCTGTGCTTGTCTATATCGGCCGTGATGTCCTGTATTACCTGCCGGGCCGACTCAAAGCTGCAGCTTCTGAGGAAAGCTAGCAGGCGGTCGTCTCCAAACTGCTCGTGGGCGGGATTTTCGGCCTCATTGAGACCATCGGTGTAGACAAACAGCGGCCTTCCCTTGATGTTCTCAATCTCGTCTCCCTGGAACTCCAGTCCCGGTAATACGCCTATGGGAGCGTTGGGGTGCATCTGAATGAAATCGCAGCCCTTCCCGGGGTCTCCAAGAATAGGGGGATTGTGACCGGCATTGCAGAACCAGAGGTGCCCCGACTCCAGATCCAGCAGGCCCAGGAACATAGTAACAAACATATTGCCCTCGTTGTCCTCACCCGAAAGGGCATCGTTGATGCGGGTGCAAATCTCTGCAGGCGTCATTCCCTGCTTGGCCAGGGTCTGGAACAGGCGGGTGGCCTGCGCCATAAACAGGGAAGCGGGCACACCCTTGCCGCTCACGTCTCCCACGGAAAAATAGAGCTTGTGGTCTGTGAGCATATAGCCGTACAGGTCTCCTCCCACCTCTCTGGCCGGCATCATAGAAGCAAACATATCCAGCCCTGGATAGATGGGGAACATACAGGGGACCATAGACATCTGGATGTCGCGGGCAATGCGCAGTTCGCTCTCCATTCGCTCCTTGATGGTGGTGGTCTCTTCCAGCTGGTCATAGGCTTCCTTCAGTGCCTCGTGGGCCTTGTGCAGCTTTTTATCGGCCCTTCTTCTGAAGATGATATAGATGGTAAAGGCAATGATGAGGATAATGACCACTAAGGCGGTATAAATCTGCCGCTGGCGGGCCGAACGGGCTTCGGCCTCTACAATCTCTATGTCCCGCACGTGGATGGAATGCAGTTCGCTGGCATCGAGCTGCCGGTTATTGATGATGGCCGAATCCAGCACCTCGCAGATTTGTCGCGCCGTAAGATTGATGGAATCCTGCCGATGAAGCATTTGGTAGGCGCGGTACTTCTTGAGCAGATAGCGCTGGATGTTGTCCAGTGAATAAACCATATTCTCCTTCTGGAGGTATTCCATAATGCTGCGATAGCTGGCCACAGCCTCTTCCCAGCGATGGGCAATGGACAAGTACTCGCTGGCATTGGTAAGGCCCTCCAGGGTTTGGGCAAAATCCGTTTCCAGATAATCCCGGTATTCGTTTTCGGCCTCCTTGTGTTGCCCAACGCCTTCCAAAGCGGCGGCGTGGTACAACTTATAGCGGGCCCACTGCTTGTCTATATAGTTTTTGTCATCGGAAAACTTCTCTTTGTATTCCTGCAGCAGATTCTCCAGACGATTCGTCCAAAACAGACCCTGCTCATATCCTTTCACATAGACCCAGATGTAGGCAATGTTGTTAATGCCAGCCACCGCATCACGATAGGCTGTCTTGGTGTCCTTCTTCTGAATGTTGTCAATGTGCATCTGGTAGGCCCTCTCCAACATCTCGTTTGCTGTGGGGTCTTCCTTGTCAAAGGAGGTCTTGCTGACGCCGGCAAAAATGAGCAGGTTGGTATAATCGCTGGTGGTATCGCACTGGATTTTCTCCAGGCGGTTAATGATGGGGAGCGCCGTATGCAGGGCCGATGCATATTCTGCGTAACGGCAGAGCTGGCTGGTAAGGTAGCTGGCCGATTTGGCATAATAAACCAGGTCGCCCGGGGCTTCCGAGTTTTCTGTGACCCGGATGGCCTCTTGCCAGAAGTACTCTGCCAACTCTCGCTGGCTCATCTGATAATGGGCATAGCCTTGCCAGTAATTGCTCTCACCCTTGGAAAGCTTTCCGGCCTTTCCCAGACTGTCTGCCAGGGATAGCATCCTTTCATAGTCTCTTGCCTTGGAAGCCGCATCCATCAGGTTGACCGCCTCCGCATAGGAGGACTTGTCTACATTATGGCAGCCGGAAATGGAGAGTATCACGGTGGCAGCCAACGCACAGGACAATATGGAAAATCTGTGGAAAAACATACTAATCAATGTCTTTAATCATATGTACATCTCTCTGCGGGAACGGGATGGTAATGCCGTTCTCATTCAGTATCTTGTAGATGAGTTCTTTGCACTGATACCGGTATTCAATTTGCTCAGACACCAGCACATACTGTCTCACCGCCACATTCACGGAACTGTCCCCGAAGTCGTCAAAACGGATATAATGCCCGTAGGTGGGCTCCACGATATCCCGGCCAAACTTGTCCTTGGTCTTGAGCACTTCCAGACCTTTCTCCAGCGCCTCCCTTACCTTCTGGAAATCGGTTCCATAGGCAACGCCCACCTTAATAATGGTGAGCTCGTAGGCGTTGTTCCGGGTCAAGTTGGTGAAGCTCTTGCTGAACAGGGATGCGTTCAGGAAGGCTACCTGGGTGCCAAAGAGCGTTTCTACCAGGGTGGTCTGGTAATTGATGTCCACCACCTTGCCACGTACACCGTCGCAATCAATCCAGTCTCCAACCCTCAGGCGGCCGCCCATGAGCTGGATGCCGTAAATGAAGTTGTTGATGATGTCTTTGAGGGCCAGACCCACGCCGGCCGAAAGACCACCGGCTATAAGCCCCAGCGATCCGGTAGGGATGTTGAGCCTGACGACGAAGAGGTCCAGATAGACAAACCAGATGAACACGCTGATAAGACTGTTGCCCAGGGCCAGGTTAATCTCGTTGTTCTGGACGGTCTTGCGGTTGTACTTGCGGAGGAAACGGCGGTACTTGAAAGTCTGCCACGTGATGTGGATGACCTTGTTCAAATAGCGGAATACGGCGAACATCGCGGTCAGGAACAGGATGTCATAGACCGATATCCGGAAGTCTCCCTGCCGGAAGAAGGGCTCCTCAAAAATGGTATAGTACAAGTCGTTGAACTCAAAGATGTTCAGCGCCAAATTCATGCAGGTAGGGATGGAAAACAGGACCATGCAGGGGATGATGACCTCCCGGATCATATCATAGAACCAGGTGGCACTGAACTGCAGCTGGTCTTTGGCCACTCCCGTTACATAGGTGGTCTTGGCTTTATAGGCCGAAATCCGTTTGTCCAGCCGCTTGTCCTTGTACTGGAGCGTGAGACTCCAGACAGAGGCAATGGCCAGGATGAAGGCCAGCTGGAAATACCACCAAACCATAATGATGAGCGCCAGGAAAATGTAGCCCACCCAGCTGGTAACCATAGCGGCGGCCGTTATAAAGAGCGAAACCCATCCAATCACCATATCGGTCTGGTCTGTCTTTTTGCTGCTCCGCAAATTGGCCGTCAGCTGCCACAGCGTCAGGATCAGCAGCAGCGGCGGGAATACATAATTCAAAACGGCATTGGGCACAAACAGCACGCGCAGACTGATCACGAACAGGGCCGAGAAGATGGTGGGCACGTAGATAAATACGCCGCTTTTGAGTTTGGAGGGTTCCAGTCTGATGAGCAGGGCCGTGTTGATGGCCATAAGCAGCCAGATGAAGGCGCGCATAATGCTCATTCCCTTGCGCGCTATGTCGTCATCTACGTTCTCATAGCTTAGAACCACAAACAGGACACAGGCCAGCAGCAGGGCCAGATAGGGCTTCTGTTCCCTGGTTATCCGCTTTCCGATGGGTTTTACAAAGCGGTAGAGGGGGAGCAGCAACAGGGCCGAAAGTGCCCAGAGAATGATAAACAATACAAAGTAAAAGACCAGCCAGTAGAGCTTGGCCAGGTTGGACAGCTGATAGTTATTGGTAATGGTCTCTCTCAGATTTCTGCCGTCCCGCTCTTCTTTGAGCAGAATCTGTGCGGAGGAGACGCCAAATTTATCGACCAGGGCGGCCTTGGCTTCGTCCCAGTACTGACCGGGATTTCTCAGGATGGCAAACCAGGGAGTCTGTCCCTCTGCAAATACTTTGTTCTCGAGGATATCATAGTAATTCCTGGCGTACTCGTACGATTCCTTCATACGGATCTCGGCCTCCCGGTAATGGGTGCTGTCGGCCAGAACGTGGTCGCGCCTCTCGGCATACAGTTTCAGCAGTTCGGAGGCGTACAGCAGGCAGGAGTCGCGGTCTATCTGGCCGGCTTCGCTCAGAATAAACGCTTCATCGGATTCCAAGATGGCCTTCACCTGTTCTTCCAGTTCCTGCTGCAGGAGGCTCTCGTTCTGCAACAGGTGCACGTCCAGCGTATCGTTGTGGTAGGCCAGGCTGTCCGGCACCACTTCCACGTCCCTGAGTTCCGGAGGGAGACGGCGCAGCGACTCAATCAGGCGCGCATACCGCTTCATCTCCAGGTCCATGGTGAACACTATGCGGTCGTAGGGCGTGCGGTTTTTATTGTAGTCGTTGTATTCCTGGCTCACCTTCTCCAGGGCATAGCTGATGTCAAAGGTGTATCCTTGCTTTTGGGAATACAGCATCAGGGAGAGGTCGTTGCACTTCTTGACGATGTCCACCATTTTCTGGTGCTGCAATTCGTACTTGCCCTCCATCTCTTCCCTCGAATGGTCGATTCGCAAATAATCGTAATACAGTTCTCGACGGAGGTTGGAAAGCGTTGCGTCCAACCCCATTCCCGTGAAAACGGCCATTGCAGGAACGGCCACGACAACCAGTCCTACCAGGATGGTTATTAGTTTGTGTTTTTTCATAACTGTGGTTCAATGACCATAGTTAGCTATTTTTTCTGAAAAACACAACGAAATAATGTTTCAGAATGCATATTTTGCAAATCCTGAAACCTTTTTGCAAATTCTGAAACTCGAAACTACTCAGAAGAGCTGTGCATCCACGTTGTTACGGTGGTTCCCATGTTTTGTTTGAACGTAGCGCTAAAGGTGCTATAGCTGTGGAAACCGCTCTCGTGAGCCAGCTGCTGTGCCGTGAAAATCCGGTGGTTGGCTACCGCCTCGTGATACAGGCGAACAAAGTGGCGGATGCGGAGATTGTTGATGTATGCGTTATAGGTAATGCCCTGCTGGGCAAAGTGCTGGCTCAGATAATACCGGTTGGTGCCAATGCTCTGGGCCAGATGGGCCAGGGTGAGGTCGTGCTGCAGGTAAAGCTGTCCTTCCTCGCAGTGCTTCTGGAGAAGAGGGCCTATGGTGGAGGGGATGGCCGGGGCGGCATTCTTGGGCCCTTCTTCGGCCTGTTCTGCCAAGGAGGGTTCTCCCAACTGTTGCAAAGTCTCTATTCGCCACAAAAGCAGGCCCACAATCAAGATGTTGTCTATCTGCAGGAGATAGAGGTGGAAAGGGGCCTCGGAGGTGCTGCTGTACAGCAGGAAGAACAGCAGGAAGACCGCCAGGATCAGAAAGCTCAGCCGGATCTCCTTGTGCTCCAGGTCTGCGTAGTTGTCCTTGAGCCAGCGTCCATAGCGCCGGACGGAAAGGCACATATACAGCATCAGCAGCACAAATAGAAACAAGACGTAATAGAACAGGGGATTCTGCACGCCGTCGTCTTTCCGGATAATCCCAACGGCCACCATAAGGATGACCGGGACCATGGCCACAAGCACGGGCCAGGAGGGCCGGTGCCGGTCTTGCAGCATAGACAGCAGGATTCCCGCAATGGTGGGAATGTAGAGCAGAATATCCAGGCCGCAGACCGTCAAGTACTTGATGGGCGAAGGGGCCAGGGCATAGAGGATCCAGAAAACGTGGCTGAGCGCCAGGGCTATCAGAAAGAGCGCCGCCCATCTTCTCAGGCGGACCGGAGACGTCACCTCCGGCGCTATGGCATTGGCCCGACGCAGCAGCAGATAAAGGGACGCCACCGTGTCAAGCATAATTACGCCACCGTAGAGGATGACAAAGAATATGTCTTGTAATATAGCTTGCTCTTCCATTTTGGAATGCTAAGTTAAAAAAACTTAGCATAAAAAACGCAGAAACTCATGCTTTTTGTCTTCATTTATTCTTTGTATCTTTGTCAAAATTGAAATCATGCAGATTCTTCAGCAACCCATATCCAGAGAAACGCTCCGCAAGCTGGCCCAAAACACGTTTGGCGATATGATCAAATGCGTGGCCGATGTCGAGGAGGGTCTGTTGGCCCTTGATGCCGATCTACACGCCGACCTGGAACGTATGCTTCTGGAGAATGGTTCCGCACAGGAAAACCTTTGGGGCTTCAACCTCTGGGTGGAGGAAGAGGGCGAGGATTTCATCGAATTCGATTCGCTCATCAATATCCGCTCCTGGCAGGGAAATCCTTCCAGGGATGTGGAGGATCCTGAAATCCGGGAGGCCATCAAAGCTATTGTCGATAAATTCATTACTGCATAGATGCAACACAGGTCGCTGGAAAATGGCCGTTGGGCCGAACTGAGTTTTCCGCAGCAGATGGCCAACATCGGCAGCGAGACTTCCCGT
>JAEEQI010000087.1 GCA_016285215.1 Bacteroidales bacterium
AACCCCCTGGGCGGCAATAAGGTGGAGGGCTGCGTGGTAGAAGACGGCTTCTACTCCTTTGTGAGCCAGTACAAGATACCCTTCCTCTACGGCCTCACCGTGGGAGAACTGGCCACGCTCATCAACCAGGAAGAACTCAACCGCGGCCCGCGCGGCCGGCTCAAGCCCGTGCAGTGCAAGCTCACCGTGGTTCCTATGCGCGGCTGGCACCGCGATATGCTCTACAAGGATACCGGCCTGCCCTGGATCCTGCCCTCTCCCAACATCCCTTCTATGCAGTCGGCCCTTTGCTATGGGGCGTCGGGCATAGCCGGGGAGTTTGGCCAGCTCAACAGCGGCGTGGGGTATACCATTCCCTTCGAGACCTTTGCGGCCGAGTGGATAGACGCAGACGCTCTGCTGGACCGCCTCAACAGCTACAACATCCCCGGCGTGGCCTTCCGCACCATTCATTACAAGCCCATTTCGGGCAGCAAGAGCGGGGTTCTTCTGCACGGCGTCCAGTTCACTTTTACGGACTACGAGGCGTGCCCCGTGACCCTGGTCCAATTCTATGTAATGCAGGCCGTTAACGAGCTTTATCCCGAGCAAAACCCCTATCCGCTGGCCAGCACCGATATGCTGGATAAGGTCTGTGGCACGGATTATGTGAGAATGGCTTTTGGAATGCAGATGAAAGTCGCGGACATTGTTGAGTATTGGAACAAGGATGTTGAGGCTTTCAAGAAGCTTTCCCAAGTGTATTACTTATACCGTTAACTTTTAAAACTATTTGTGCTATGAGAAGGTTTATGACATTTACAGCTTCCTTGATGCTGGCCTTAGCTATGCTCATCGCACCTGATATGCGGGCCCAGTCCCGCCGTTCCGGTGGGGGAAGCACCACCACCCAGCAGCAGAGCGGAAGCAGCAGTAGCAGCAACCGCAGAAGCGGCGGAAGCAGCTCCAGCTCTTCCAGCACCCGCTCCAGCTCTACTACCAGTTCCACCTCCAGCTCTTCGAGCACCCGTTCCAGTGGAACCGTGCAGCAGCAACAGAGCAGCAACCGCAGAAGCAGCGGCACCGCTACTACTGGCAGCAGCAGCGCTACCCGCTCCGGCAGCAACTCTACCAGCGGAACCGTGCAGCAGCAGAACAACAACCGCAGAAGCAGTGGCTCTACTTCCAACAGCAGTGCTACCCGCTCCAGCAGCAGTTCTTCTTCCAGCAGCAGCTCCCGCGGCACCGTTCGCTCCAGCAGCGCTACTACCCGTTCTTCCAGCGAGGGAACCCGCGTGGTGAGCGGAGAGACCAAGCAGCAGCCTCAGCAGCAGAGCCAGCGCTCCAGCGGCACCGTCCGTTCCTCCAACGTGACCAGCAGCGGCCTTATCGGCACCGCCGTTGAGAATCCGGAGCACCGCACCCAGGAGGTCTACAGGGACAATGGCTACAACTACCGCTATAACGATGGCATCCGCGTAGACGACCGTCACAATATGTACCGCGTGGCACCCCGTCAGAGAGATCCTCTGGCCTGGGACCGTCCCGGCCACTTCTATGGAGACGCTCCTCACTACTACGGATACCGTATCCACAGCATCCCTCCTTCCTGGCGCCGGATCAGCCACTGGGGTATTGATTATTATTATCACAATGGCATTTACTATCGGCCTTATGGCGGTTCGTATGTGATTTGCCGTCCTCCTTTTGGCACTCCTCTGGAGAGAGCCATTGACAGGGCCATCCTGCGGGCCATCCGCTTCGCCTACTACTACGACACCTATCGCACCTACGACAGCGTGTTCGACTACTATAACGTCATTGCCCGGCAGAATCTCATCATTGCGCAGCAGAACGCCCGCATCATTGCCCGCAATTCCAACTACGCCATCAACTCCAACAAGGCCCTTTCGGCCTACGAGCTGGCCAACAGGATGGGACTGGTGCAGAGCTACGCCTACGCAAACTCCGAGTACTTCTATCAGGACGGCGTATTCTATACCGTATCTCCTTCCGGAGTGTTTACCACCATTGTTCCTCCTGCAGGTGCTCTGGTCACTTCCCTCCCGGACGACTATGAGGTCATTGTGATGAACGGTATCGAGTACTATCTGGTGGACAACACCGTCTTCCGTACCACCGTCTTTGAGGGAGAGCCCTACCTGGAGGTCCTGGGCCAGATGTACGGCTCACTATACAGCCAGTACAACATTTATCGTTAAACGAATCAATCCCGGCTTCAAAGGCCGGGATTTTTTTGCTACCTTTGTGCTATGATTAAAGACTCTGCACTCATTGTCGTGGATATGATCTACGACTTCATAGATGGCTCCCTGGCTTGCCTGGAGGCCGATAAAGCCGTGGCCAATACCGTGGCCTACATCAAGGGCAATCACCCTTATCCCATTCTCTTTATCCGGGATCATCATCCGGAGAACCACTGCTCGTTTGCAGCCCAGGGCGGTCCCTGGCCGCCGCACTGCGTGCAGGGCACCCGAGGGGCAGAGATCCACAAGGACATCCTTCCCTTCGTAGAGGAAGAGCTGTGCTTCTTCAAGGGAGAGAACCAGGCCGAAGAACAGTACAGCGGCTTCCAGGGCATCAATGCCGCCGGCCAGAGCTTGCAGGAAGTGCTGGAGCTGATGGAGGTTAAGAACCCCATTGTCTGCGGCATAGCCACCGAATACTGCGTACGCAATACGGCCGAAGACCTGCTCAAGGCCGGTTTCCAGGTTACGGTGTTAAAGGATTGTCTGGCTTATGTAGAGGCCGAAGGGCACAAAAAAGCCCTCGAAGCTATGAAGGCCGAGGGCATCCGATTAGTCTAAATCGTCCGGGTCCGTTACCGCGGTTCCGGTACCCATCAGATAGGTTTTCATAAACTCGTTCAGGTCTCCGTCCAGGACGCCCTGCGTATCGGCCGTGTTGTAACCGGTGCGGAGGTCCTTCACCAGCTTGTACGGGTGCAGGACGTAGTTTCTGATCTGCGAGCCCCACTCGATGCGCTTTTTCTGGCCTTCCAGTTCGGCCTGCTTTTCCTGACGCTTCTTGAGCTCTATGTCGTAGAGGCGGGACTTGAGGATGAGGAGGGCTCTCTGGCGGTTGTCCTGCTGGCTGCGGGTTTCCGTGTTTTCTACCATAATGCCGGAGGGCAGGTGTCGCACGCGTACGCCGGTTTCCACCTTGTTCACGTTCTGGCCGCCGTGGCCGCCGCTGCGGAAAGTGTCCCACTCCAGGTCGGAGGGGTTAATCTCAATGTTGATGGAATCGTCTACCAGGGGATAGACGAATACGCTGGAGAAGGTGGTCTGGCGTTTGCCCTGGGCGTTGAAGGGGGAGATGCGAACCAGGCGGTGCACTCCGTTTTCGGCCTTCAGGTAGCCGTAGGCGTAATCTCCTTCCACTTCTATGGTGCAGCTCTTGATGCCGGCTTCTTCTCCTTCCAGCAGGGAGGTGATGGTGTATTTGTAGCCGTTTCGCTCGCACCAGCGGGTGTACATACGCATTAGCATAGCGCTCCAGTCGTTGGCCTCGGTTCCGCCGGCGCCGGAGTTGATGGTGAGCACGGCTCCCAGGTTGTCTCCTTCGTTGCCCAGCATATTGCGGAGCTCCAGGGCCTCGACGGCCTCTACCGCCTGGGCGTAGGCGGCTTCCAGCTCTTTGGTCTCTGCGGTTTCCAGGGCTTCGTCTTCCGTGCCGGAGAGGCTCTCCTTGGCAAAGTCGTAGAGCACTTCCAGATCATCGGCCTGTACGCGGGCCTTGTCGTAGGACGTTACCCAGGACTTGACGCCGGCCAGCTTCTTGAGAAAGGCCTCGGCGGCTTTGGGGTCGTCCCAAAAGTCGGGCGCCAGGCTTTCCTGCGTCTTTTTCTCCACCTCTTTCCGTTTGCCGGCAATGTCCAGGCAGCCTTCCAGATTGGAAAGCCGCTCCTGCAGGTCTTTGATCTGTTCAAGTGTAATCATAGAGTACAAAGATACGTAAATTTTGAGTATCTTTGTATAAATATAGAATGGTGTAATGAATCAGATTAACAACGCATACGTATCGGACAAGTACCAGTACACAATGGGAAAGTCTTATCTGGAGTGCGGCAAGCACAAGCAAATCGCTGTCTTTAACCTCTTTTACCGCCAGGCCCCCGAGAACAACAACTGGGCGGTTGTGAGCGGTACCGAGGAAGTGATAGAAATGGTCAAGACCCTGGGCACGGAGCCGGAGGAGTTCTATGAGAAGTTCCTTCCCGGAGACGCCTACAAGGAGTTCCGCCATTACCTGAGCACTATGAAGTTCACCGGTGACCTCTACACTATGCGGGAAGGGGAGATTGTGTTCCCCAACCAGCCCATCGTGACGGTGGTGGCTCCGCTGGTGGAGGCCCAGGTGCTGGAGACCCCTATGCTGTGCATCCTCAACCACCAGATGGCCGTGGCCACCAAGGCCTCCCGCGTGTGCCGCTCCACGGACAAGCCCGTTTCTGAGTTCGGATCCCGCCGCGCTCACGGCCCCTGGGCTGCGGTGTACGGTGGTAAGGCCGCCCAGATTGCCGGCTGCGCCAGCTCCTCCAACATCCTAACCGGAGCCTTCAACAACGTGCCCTCTACCGGCACTATGGCCCACAGCTACATCACTTCTTACGGCAGCACCGTGGAAGGGGAGCACAAGGCCTTCTGCGATTACATCAAGACCCATAAGGGAGAGAACCTGATTCTCCTCATCGATACCTACGACACCCTCAAGTGCGGTATTAAGAACGCCATCCGTTCCTTCAAGGAGAACGGCATTGACAATTCCTACGGCCCCGGTTACGGCATCCGTCTGGACAGCGGTGACCTTGCATACCTCTCGCAGGAAGTGCGCCGCATCCTGGACGAGCACGGCCTCACCAAGTGTAAGATCTTTGCCACCAACGGCCTGGACGAATACCTCATCACGGACCTGGAGCGTCAGGGCGCCCGCATAGACAGCTACGGTGTGGGCGACGCCATTGCCACCTCCAAGGCAGCCCCCTGCTTTGGCAATGTGTACAAGCTGGTGCAGATAGATGACCAGCCCGTTCTCAAACGCTCCGAAGACAAGATCAAGCTCATCAACCCCGGCTTCCAGATTACCTGGCGCATCAGTGCCCAGGACAAGGAAAAGGGCAATTCCCTGGACGGCTATGTCTTTAAGGCCGATGTTACCTGCCTCCGCGGAGACGCTATGGACCTGGCCATCCAGCAGGGCAAGACCATCACCATCCGCGACGAGTACGATTCCTTCAAGACCAAGACCTTCGAGGAGGGCCACTACGACGCCCGCCCGCTGCAGCTGCAGTCCGTCAAGGCCGGCGAGCGCATAGCCCCCTATTACTCCCTGGAGGTGAAGAAGGCCTTCTACAAGGACAATCTCCAGCACTTCTCCCCGGCCGAGCGCCGTCTCATCAACCCCCACTATTACAAAGTGGACATCTCCGACGATTTATACAACGTGAAGATGTCCATTATAGGGAAGCTGGTGAAAGAAATCGAGTCTTTCGAGCTTTAATCGGCAAAATTCATTTCCTCGAAGAGGTAGTCCGCGTGGCCTACCTCTTTTATTACAAAGAGGAGGTAACGCACATCCAGGGAGATGTTGCGGCAAATCTCGGGATCGAAGGCGAGGTCACTCATAGTGCCTTCCCACACGCGGTCAAAGTTGATGCCAATGAGCTGGCCGTCTGCGTTGAGCACCGGGCTGCCGGAGTTGCCGCCGGTGGTGTGGTTGGTGGCCAGGAAGCACACGGGCTGGTTCTCAAAGCCGCCGCGGGCGTAGATGTCTCTGAGCACCTGGGGGATGTTGTAGTCAAAGATCTCCGGATTGTCCTTCTCAATGATGCCTCGTAAGGTCGAGACCGGGGTGTAGTATACAGCATCTACGGGCCGATAGCCTTCTACGTGACCGTAGGCCACACGGAGGGTGAGGTTGGCATCCGGGAAGAAGGTCTTCTCGTTCTCGAATTCCATCTGGCCCTTCATATAGTCTCTGTAGCAGAGGTTGATGGCATCGTTGAGGTCGTATACCTGCGGAGCCAGCTTGTTGTAGTAGAACTCGTTGATGGCTTCGGACAGCTCTACGGCCAGTTCGTCGTTGGCAAAGAGGGCGTCCTTCCAGGCTTCCATAGAGCCGTATTCGGCCTTCTTTTTGATAAAGTATTCCGGCTTGTAGCTGTCTTCGAGGGCCTGGTCAAAGGCCGTCATCATAGCCACGAAGGTCTCTTCGTCAATGGGCTGGTAGTAGTCTTTCTTATCCAGACGGCCGGCTACCAGTTTGAGTCTTTCGATGGTTCTTACCGTTTCGTTGTAATACTCGTAGGCCCTGTAGAGGAGGTTGCGCTGGGCGTAAAGGTTGTACAGCCTTTGCGTGAGGCCTTCGTAGCGGGTGCCCTGGGCCCATTCCTCAAAGCGTTTTTCGTATTCCTGCTTGCGCTCTACGATCTTGTTCTTGCGGAGACCCTTTTCTTCTCCCTGCCACTTCTTCCAGGCATTGGCCACGGAAGCGTACTTGGACGAGTACTGGATGCGGACGGCCTGGCTCCGGTCCATATACTTCTTCATAATGTTGAGGCGGGTGGTGCGCAGGGCAATCTTCTCAGGGTCGGAAACGTTCTGGATGTATCTCACGGCCTCGGAGTGCACGTACTCCTGGGTGGAGCCGGGGCAGCCATAGACAAAGGTAAAGTCACCTTCCTTGACGCCGGCGCGGGAAATGGTGAGGGATTTTTTGGGCCGATAGGGGACATTGGCCTCGCTATAGTCGGCGGGAAGGTTGTCCGGTCCGGCATAGATGCGGAAGATGGAGAAGTCTCCGGTGTGGCGGGGCCACATCCAGTTGTCCGTTTCTCCGCCAAACTTGCCAATGGAGGACGGCGGAGCGCCCACCAGGCGGACGTCCCTGTACTCGCGGAAGACAAAGAGGAAGTACTGGTTGCCGTAGTAGAGGGCTTCTACGCTGGCCTTGATGCCGTTGCCTTCCTTCATAATCTGCTTGCACAGCTTGTCGGCGTTCTTCTCAATGAGAGCCTCGCGCTGCCCTTCGGTCATCTTTTCCTTGTAACCCTTGAGCACTACGGCGGTCACATCCTCCATCCTTTCCAGGAAGCGGACGGTAAGGCCGGGGTTGGGGAGCTCATCGGCCTGGCTCAAAGCCCAGAAGCCGTCTTTCAGGTAATCGTGCTCCACGGAGGAATGGCGCTGGATGTAGCTGTATCCGCAGTGGTGGTTGGTGAACAGGAGGCCCTGGTCGCTTACCAGTTCTCCGGTGCAGCCGCTGCCAAACAGCACCACGGCGTCTTTCAGGCTGGCCTGGTTCACGCTGTAGATGTCTTCAGCGGACAATTTGAAGCCTTTGGCCTGCATGTCATTGATCCTTTGGGAAATAAGGGCGGGCAGCCACATGCCTTCATCGGCCTTGACGGGCAATACCCAGAGCGCCAGGAGCGCGGCAAGGATAGTGAAACGTTTCATAGAGTGTGTCATTTGTACAAATGTAGTAAATAATTCTTATCTTTGCCATACTAAACCTACTGTTATGAGAATACCTGAATCTGAACTCATCATCAATAGTGACGGCTCTGCTTTCCATATCCATATGAAGCCGGAGCAGCTGGCGGATAATGTGATTATGATGGGAGACCCGGGCCGAATTGATATCCTGGCCGATTATCTCTCGGACATCGAATGCCGCAACGCTTCCCGTGAGTTTGTCTCCATTACCGGCAAGTACAAGGGAAAGCGCATCACCGCGCTGTCCCACGGCATTGGACCGGACAATATCGATATCGTGATGACGGAACTGGATGCCCTGGCCAATATAGACTTCAAGACCCGCGAGGTAAAGCCGGAGCACCGCACCCTCAATATCCTGAGAATCGGAACTTCCGGAGCCCTTCACGCAGACATTCCGCTGGGCAGTTATGTCCTGTCCCACATCAGCGTGGGCTTCGACGGAGTGATGAACTGGTACGCAAACCGGGAGAAGGTGACCATCCCCGAGGTGGAGGAAGCCTTCAAGAAACATATGAACTGGCCGGCGGTGCTTCCGTCTCCCTATTTTGTCAAGGCTTCTCCCAAGATCATTGACCTGATGCGGGATATCACCGTCAAGGGCGTTACCATATCGGCCCCCGGCTTCTACGGTCCTCAGGGCCGCGTGGTCCGCGTACCGTTGGCTATGCCGCATATGCTGGAAGACGTTGAGAGCTTCCGTTTCTCTACGGATGGGGAAGACTACCGCATCACCAATTTCGAGATGGAAAGTTCCCCGCTGGCCGGCCTGGCCGCCCACCTGGGACACAATGCCTCCACGGTGTGCTGCATCATCGCCAACCGGTATCTCCAGAGCTCCAACCCGGACTACAAACCGGCCATCCGCAAACTCGTAGAGATTGCGGTGGACAAAATGAGCACACTGTAAAGATTACCAATCAACAGAACGGAAAGGAGGGAGAGGAAGGCCGTTGTCGGTGACCACATTGGCACCGGCAGGCCAGTTGTGCCATGCATAGCGCACGGCGACGGGTGCGGGCACTTCCTCGCAGCGGACCAGGATGTCGTTGGTGTTCCAGTCGATTTCGGCCGAGGCGGGGTGCCAGACATGGTCCTCGCCGGCCAGCTCGAAGCCCTTCAGGACCAGTTTCTCCTGCGGGCCGTGGATGCGCCAGCAGTCACCGATGGTGGCGACGCCGTTGAAGCTGACCCGGGCGACGGGGCCGTCGAAGGCAACCGACTTGTAAGTAGGATTCACCGGAAGGCCGTTAACGCCATAATCGTTGGCCAGGGCCAGCCAGGCCAGGCGCTCCCCTACCTCTTTCTTATACGGAGGATGGATGCAGTCCCGGTGGCCGATATCGGTGGTGGCGGCGATGCCGCAATGCTCCAGCAGCGCAGGAATCTTGTACTGGTTCTCTACCAGGACCGGCAGTTTGGTGCCGTCCGGTTCGTCATAGGAATAGGGGGCGATCTGCACCAGGTAGTAAGGCATTTCAGGGTTTCCCCACAGGGCACGCCACTCGTTCACCATGGAGGCGGTGATCTTCGGGTAGTCGCAGGGGTTGTCCAGGTTGGCTTCTCCCTGATACCAGATGAAGCCGCGGGCCGGATAGCGGCGCAGCGGATAGATCATTCCGTTGAACAGCTGGCCGGTGGTCACTTCCTCCCAGTGCAGGGTCTTGGAGAAGGCCACGTCGATGTCCGGCGTATTCTCCAGCGCCTTCACGCTGAGCCAGGCCTCGATGGGCGTGCCGCCCCAGTCGGTCACAAGAAGGCCGATGGGGACCTCCGGCATGAACTGGGAAAGGGTTTTGCCGAAGTGATAGGCCGTGGCGCTGAACTGCCGAGCGGCCGCCGGCGTGGAACGCTCCCAGCAGCCGGCGCAGTCTTCCTGCAGGGTGTCGGCATTGTTACGTTCTACCGTGAACATGCGCACCATCGGCGTGGACGCGGCGTCCCGGATGGTTTCGTAGGCGTTGGCCACGCGCTGGTGGTCCCAGCCGCCCAGAGGCATCTGCATGTTGGACTGACCGCTGCAGACCCAGACCTCGCCGATGGCCAGGTCCCGGACCGTAATTTTATCTTTTCCGGATTTGACAACAAGGGTCGAACTCCGGCCGTCGGCCTCAAAAGTGGGCAGTTGAGCCATCCACGTACCGTCTTCCTGCACTTTCGTCGTTACGGGTTTCTTATACCAGGAGGCCGAAACCAGCACCGTTTCACCGGGCTTTCCCCAGCCCACGACAGGGACGACGGAGTTCTGCTGCAGGACAGCATGATCCGAAAGGAGGCGGTGGAGCCGAAGCTCCTGGGCACCCATGGAAAGACTTGCCAGCAGGCACGCCAGCAAAAGACAGATACGTGTTATTTTCATATGACAGTCGGTTATTCTTTTGCAAAGATAGCAAAAGATTGATACGGTAGCTCGAAGGTAGCACCGTCCAACTGTATTTTTTCAAGCTTGTCCTTGAAGGTAGTCAGGGTGTAGCCGGCGGTCCCGGCCGGGAATTCCAGCCGGATAATCCTGTCTTTGTCCCCAAAATTCACCAGCGCTACGCTGTAGGAGCCGTCGGGCAGGACGGCGGCCGTCGCGGCCACGCCTTCCGGCAGATTACCGGAGAGTTTGCGGATCTCGCTGCCGGCGGGGAAATGGCGGCACATCAGGCTCCAGGTATAGTACCAGGGACGAACCTCTTCCTGCGAAGGGTCGCCGAAGACCTCACTGCCCAGGATATTCCACATACCCCACAGCTTCACATCTTCGGTCTTGCCCGAGTCCCCGCTGGAGTGCATGGCGTCGTCCA
>JAEEQI010000088.1 GCA_016285215.1 Bacteroidales bacterium
CCTACCTGGCCATTGGTATCCTGTCCACCGACAAGATGTTTGAGGTGTTCGGTTTCAATGCCGGTCTGGGTACCCGCCTCAAGTGGCCGGACAACTATTTTGTCCTTTACAACGGTCTTAGCTGGCAAACTTACAAACTTACCAATTGGACCAACAGTTACTTCGCCTTCAATGACGGTATTTCCCACAACCTGAGCTATACCATCAACCTGTCCCGTAACTCCTCCGACCAGCAGATTTACCCCCGTACCGGTTCCGAGTTCTCTGCTTCCCTGCAGATTACTCCTCCGTTCTCCCTGTTCAGAAAGTATACGTACGACGAAGACGGCAACAAGGTCCCGGTCAAGAGCTGGAAAGATGTGGACTACGACAATTGGACCGCAGCCCAGCGTTACAAGTGGATTGAGTACCACAAGTGGAAGGTCAGCGGTACCGTTTATACCAAACTCGTGGGAGACCTGGTCCTGATGACCCGCGCCCAATTCGGTTATCTGGGTTACTTCAACCGCAACTGGGGTTATTCTCCCTTCGAGAACTTCCAGGTGGGTGGTGACGGTATGTCCGGTTATATGACCTACGGTGCAGAAATCATCTCCCTGCGCGGTTACGAAGACTATTCCCTTACGCCCAAGAAAGTTACTCCCTACAGCCAGAACAACATAAGTTACGCCGGTAACGTATACGACAAGTTTACGGTAGAACTCCGTTACCCGGTGATCCTGCAACCGCAGAGTACCATCTACGCCCTGGTCTTCCTGGAGGGTGGTAACTGCTGGAGCGATATCAGAGAATTCAACCCGTTCCAGATCAAGCGCAGCGCCGGTGTAGGTGTGCGTGTGTTCCTCCCTATGATTGGTCTGCTGGGTGTTGACTGGGGCTATGGCTTCGACGACAAGACCAACGGCGGCAGCCAGTTCCACTTTGTCCTGGGACAGCAGTTCTAGCAAGGCACAGTATTTGAAAGAATTGTCCCGGACCTAATTTAGAAGAAAACAAAAATTAATTGAAGATATGAAAAAACTATTTGTCATTGCTCTTGCAGCACTTGCTACCCTCACCGCTTCTGCCCAGCAGTTCGGTAAGGTGAACTTCAACGAGATTGTGATGCTGGCCCCCGAAATGGACGCCGCCCGTGAAACCATTGCCGCTTCCCAGAAAGAGGCCGAAGAAACCTACGCCGCTATGGTGGAGGAATATCAGGGCAAGATGAACCAGTATCAGCAGAAGCAGGCCACCTGGACTGCCGCCATCCGCGAATCCAAGGAGCGTGAGCTTATGGAAATCCAGAACCGCATCCAGGAATTCCAGCAGTCCATCTCCCAGGAGCTCCAGCAGCAGCAGAACCAGCTCACCGCTCCCATCCAGGAGAAGGCCAACAAGATTGTGATGGATATTGCCAAGGCCAAGGGTCTGGTAGCCCTCTTCGATATTTCCCAGGCTATCTACTTCGATGAGTCCAAGGTGCTGGATATCACCAACGAGGCCCGCAAGGCCATGGGTATTCCGGACAGCCGCACCCTCGAATCCCTCCAGGCCGAACTTCAGGCCCAGGCCGAAGCCGCTCAGGCCAAGTAAGTCAATTATAAACCATAAAAAAACTCCGACTCAATTGAGCCGGAGTTTTTTGTTGTCTGCCAAATGGCTTAGATCGTGCCTTGCTCGAGCATGGCGGTGGCGACCTTCATAAAGCCGGCGATGTTGGCGCCCTTTACGTAGTCGATGCTGCCGTCGGGCTGGGTGCCGTACTTGACGCACTGCTCGTGGATGGACTTCATGATGAAGTGCAGCTTGTCGTCCACTTCCTGGCCGCTCCAGGAGATGTGCTCTGCGTTCTGGGTCATTTCCAGACCGGAAGTAGCCACACCACCGGCGTTCACAGCCTTACCGGGGGCGAAGAGGATGCCGTTGTGCTGGAAATAGTGAATGGCACCGGGCTGGCAACCCATATTGGAAACCTCGCAGCAGCACCAGCAGCCGTTGGCTACCAGTTCCTTGGCGTCGTCTTCAGAAAGCTCGTTCTGGAAGGCGCAGGGGAGGGCGATGTCGCAAGGGATGCTCCAAGCCTTCTTGCCGGCGGTGAACTTGGCCTTGCCGGGGAACTTGGTGGCCATATCTTCCACCATATTGCGGTTGGAGGCACGCATTACCAGCATATAGTCAATCATCTCGCGGGTGATGCCTTCGGGGATTTCGCAAACACCGTCAGGTCCGGAGATGGCCACAACCTTGGCGCCCAGCTCAGTGGCCTTGATGGCGGCGCCCCAAGCTACGTTACCGAAGCCGGAGAGGGCCACTTTCTTGCCCTTGATGTCCTTGCCGGCTTTCTCCAGCAGGTGATGGGTGAAGTACAGGGCACCGAAACCGGTGGCTTCCGGACGGAGGATGGAACCGCCCCAGGTGCCGCCCTTACCGGTGAGAACGCCGGTGTTGTACTGGCGGGCCAGCTTCTTGTACATACCATAGAGGTAACCAATCTCACGGCCGCCTACGCCCACGTCACCGGCAGGGATATCCTGGTCGGGTCCGATGCAGTTCCAGAGCTCCAGCATGAAAGCCTGGCAGAAGCGCATAATCTCGTCGTTGGACTTGCCCACGGGGTCAAAGTCGCTGCCGCCCTTGGCGCCGCCCATAGGAAGGGTGGTGAGGGCGTTCTTGAACGTCTGTTCAAAGCCCAGGAATTTGAGCATCGAAGGAGTTACGGCTTTGTGGAAGCGGAGACCGCCTTTATAGGGACCGATGGCACTGTTGAACTGGATGCGGTAGCCGGTGTTGGTCTGGACTTCTCCCTTGTCGTCAATCCAGGTTACGCGGAAGGTGAAGATGCGGTCCGGTTCTACCAGACGCTCCACGATCTTGGCTTTTTCAAATTCGGGATGCTGATTGTATACATCCTCGATAGACTCCAGCACTTCCTGAACAGCCTGAAGGTACTCTTTCTCAAGCGGGTACTTGGCCTGGAGGCGTGCCATGATGTCAGTGGTTTTCATGATGAAAAATAAAGTTTTGGTTAATTATTATTATTAAGTAATAGTGTCAAAAGTGATACAAATTTAAAGAGAAAAACGGGAATAAACAAGGTTTCTTCAAGAAAGATTCTTTTGGCAAAAACGCTGGTTATCTAACAAGAAATGATTAAATTTGCAAGATTATTTATAAGAGTAGTATAGTATCAATCCAATAGCAATGAAAAAGCTCAAAATCGCACTGGTTCTCACCGTGGCCGCCGCAGGACTCTGGTCTTGCCAGGAGGGCCGCACCAAGGCCGAACGCCTGCTGGAGAACTATGCAGAGGTGGTCATTCCCGCCCCGGATCTCTCGGGAATCACCGACAACGGAAAAGAGGTTCTTAACCTGTATCGTTTTGCAGCAGATGAGGCCGATGCCATCTATTGGCAGCAGTCCTTCGGAGACAAGGCTTTCTTCAGCGCCCTCCCCGAGGCCGAGCGTGAGTTTGCCTATGTGAACTACGGCCCCTGGGACCGCATTGACGAGCAGCCCTTCCTGGACGGCTTCGGCCTCAAACCCGCCGGCGCCCGCTTCTATCCGGAAGATATGACGGTAGAAGAATTCGAGGCCTGGAACAATCCGCTCAAGGACAGCCCTTACACGCTGGTGGAGCGCACCCCCGACGGTTCCTTGGAAGCCGTCTGGTACCACGACGCCTACGCCGAGCGCGTGAAGAAGATTTCCCACTATCTCAAGGCTGCTGCAGACATCACCATCAAGGAAAGTGTCCGCAATTACCTTCTCAAGAAGGCCGATGCCGTTCTCACCGATGATTATTATGAGAGCGAGTGCGCCTGGCTGGAAATGACGGACAGCAAGATGGACCTGGTGATTGGTCCCCTGGAGACCATTGACGACGACCTCCTGGGCAAGAAGGCTTCCTACGGCGCTTACGTGTTGCTCAAGAACCTGGAGCGCACCGGTGAGCTGGAAGAACTTTCCCACCACCTGCCCGAGCTGCAGGCCGCTCTCCCCGGAGACCCTGCCTACCATAACTTCGAGCCCGGTCTGGCTTCCAACATCTTCGCCTGCAACGTGATATACTACGGCGGTTACACCAATGCCGGTTACAAGACCATCGCCATCAACTTCCCCTACGACGCCAAGCTCCAGGAGGAAGTAGGTACCCGTACCATCCTGTTTGACAACATCATCCGCGAGAAGTTCAACCGCACCGTCTTCCCGGTGGGTATGACCCTGCTCGAGGGTGACGACCGCCCCCACGTGGACGCCAACGCCTTCTACTGGGACATCGTGTTCCGTGAGGTGGCCAAGGGCCTGGGTGTGAAGGAAACCGTGAACGGCAAGGGCCTGGTGGCCGATGCCCTGGGTAACGAAGCCCTCACCATCGAGAAGCTCAAATCCAACATCATCGGTACCCATCTGTGCCTGCATGAGGTGGGAAACCATCATGTGGAGGCCCTCATCATGAAGCCCGACGTGGTGGCTACCTTTGTGGTCAACACCATCCGTTCTTCCCGCTTTGGTGACGCAGACGCTACCGGCCGCGCCAACCTCATCGCTTACAACTACCTGCTGGAGCAGGGTGCCATCGTGCGCAAGGCTTCCGGCAAATATTCCATCGATTATGCCAAGGCCGAAGAAGCCATAGCCAACCTGGGTGCCCTCATCCTTAAGATCCAGGCCACCGGTGACTATGACGCCGCTGTGGATCTGGTGTCCAAGTACGCCGTGGTCAGCTCTACCCTCAAGGCCGATATTGTAAACCTGGAACTGGAAAAGATTCCGGTAGACATCCGCGTATCCTACGAATAATCAAAAATCAAGATAATGGCTAATAAATTTAACCTCAAGTATTGGGTGTTCCTGCCGCTTGTGCTCGCCATCACCATCTTCCTCTGGGCTGTGCCCGTGTCGTTCTTCGGCATCGAGGCCCTCACCGTTGTTCAGCAGCGCGTTATTGCACTGTTCGTCTTTGCCGCCCTTATGTGGATCTTCGAAATCATCCCCAACTGGTCTACTTCGCTGCTGGTTATTGTGATTTCCCTGCTTACGGTTTCCAACAAGGGTATCGGCCTGTTCTGTGATCCTCAGTACGGTACGCTGGTTCCCTATGCCCGTATTATGAGCTCTATGGCAGACCCTGTGGTTATGCTCTTCCTGGGCGGCTTCGTGCTGGCCATTATGGCAGAGAAGTACGGTCTGGACGTTACTATGGCCCGTGCCCTCCTCAAACTCTTTGGCACCAAGCCGGAGATTGTGCTGCTGGGCTTCCTCATCATGATCTCCATCTTCTCGATGTTTATGTCCAACACCGCCACCGCCGCTATGATGCTGGCCCTCCTCACCCCGGTGCTTTCCAAGCTTCCGGCCGATGACAAGGGTAAGATCGGCCTGGCTCTGTCCATTCCCGTTGCCGCCAACCTCGGTGGTATCGGCACCCCTATCGGCACTCCTCCCAACGCTACCGCCAAGGGCGCTCTGGAGCAGGCCGGTATCGACGTGAGCTTCGGTGAGTGGTGCGCCCATATGATCCCTTACGTGATCATTATGATTGTGATTGCCTGGATCGTGCTGCGCGTGTTGTTCCCTTTTAAGACCAAGAAGCTTGTGCTTGAGATCCCCGAGAGCACCCAGAAGAAAGACTGGAAGCTCTATGTGGTATGGATCACCTTCATCGGTACCATTCTCCTGTGGGCTACCGAGCAGATTACCCATATCAACTCCAACATCGTTGCCCTCATCCCGCTGGGTGTCTTCACCGCTACGGGCCTGTTCGGCAAGAACGAGATCAAAGAAATCAACTGGACCGTGCTGTGGCTGGTAGCCGGTGGCTTCTGCCTGGGTTACTGCCTGCAGGATACCGGTCTGGCCAAGGTGCTCATCCAGGCCATTCCGTTTGGCAGCATGAGCGTGGTGGTGGTGCTCATCATCGCCGGTCTCGTGTGCTACTTCCTGTCCAACTTCATCTCCAACTCCGCCACCGCAGCCCTGCTCATCCCTATCCTGATTGTGGTTGCCAACGGTATGGCAGATCCTGAGGCCGCCAACAACGCTCAGTTCCTGGCTATGGGCGGCACTTCGGCCATGATTATCTTCATCGCCGTCTGCGCCTCCATCGCCATGCTGTTCCCTATTTCCACTCCTCCCAATGCCATCGCTTCCTCTACCGGTATGGTGGAGACCAAGGATATGACCAAGGTAGGTCTGGTAATGGGTATCATCGGCTTCGTGCTGGGTTACTTCTGGTTAACCAAACTGTTCCCGTTTGCATAACATTTAGTCACCCCCGGCCTAGACCGGGGGTCTCTTTCTAATATGAAAAAAGGTATCATTATTTTTGCTGCAGCGCTGCTTTCCGTCAGCACTGCCTTTGCGCAGGAGGAGAAACCTGCCCACTTCAAGCTCTACGGCTTTATCCGTAACTATCTTACGGCCGACACCCGTGCCGTAAACGCCGGTACCGAGGACCTCTATTTCTATATGCCCAAGGGCCACGATATGTCCGGCACGCTGGACCTCAATGACGGTTTCAACTGGCGCTTTGTCTCCCTTACCACCCGTCTGGGACTGGATGTCTCCGCTTACAAGTGGGGCACCATGGGTGTTTCCGGCAAGGTAGAGGCCGACTTCTACTACCTCAGCGGTTCCGTTCCCACCCTGCGTCTGCGTCAAGCTTTCATGAAGCTTAATTGGGACAACAACCCCCTGAGCCTCACCATCGGCCAGACCTGGCATCCCATGGCCGCCGATATGCCTCATATGAACAACTTGGAGACCGGTGCTCCCTTCAATCCCTTCAACCGCAGCCCTCAGCTCACCGCCGATGTGAACCTGGGCGCCGGCTTCACTCTCACCGCCAGCATGCTGTACCTGAACCACTACCTGCCCACGGGTCCTGCCGGCAAGAGCAAGGACTACTACAAGTACGGTATGCCTGAGTTCTATGTGGGTATTGCTTACAAGAACGCCAAGATTCTGGCCAAGGCTGGTTTGGATATGGTTAATATGCGTCCCTACCGCACCATCGCCGACTGGAGAGTTCAGGATGGCAATGCTCCCACCATCGAGGTCAAGAGTATGCTCCACACCTTCTCTCCGTTTGTGTTCTTCCAGTTCACCAGCGGCAAGTTCCAGCTGCGCGCCAAGAGCATCCTGGCCCAGTCTGGCGAGCACATGAACCTCCTCTCCGGTTACGGTGTACACTCCTTCAACAACAACGGCACCATCGAGTACACCCCCATGCGTGACTGGGCCTCCTTCGTGAGCTTCCAGTACGGCAAGAAATTCCAGGTGATGGGTATGCTGGGTTATATGAAGCAGCTGGGTACTACCAAAGATCTGGTGGATAATTCCGTTTGGATGAACACCGCCGCCGACGTCCACATCCAGCAGGCTTTCCGTGCCACTCCTACCGTGGCCTGGAACCTGGGCAAGTTCACCGTGTCCCTGGAGTACAACCTCACCGCCGCCCAGTTCGGCAGCGGCGCCCGCAACAATCGTGGTATGTTCACCGGCGACAAGGAGTGGATCCTCAATCACCGATTCATCTGTATGACTAAGTTTAATTTCTAAGATACGTCATTCCCGGCTTGACCGGGAATCTCTTCAATGACCGGGGCCCGATTTTTGCGGGTCCCGGTTTTTTTGTATCTTTGTGAATTGACTAAAACCAAAACCCTATGGGCGCTTTTCATGCATACGACATCCGCGGTATCTGGGGCAAAGACTGGGACCTGGACATCGCTTATAAGGTGGGATATTTCATCCCTATACTTCTGAAAACCAATAAAGTACTGGTGGGCCGTGACTGCCGCGCCTCTTCGGACGAGATTCACGACGCCGTTATCAAAGGCATCAACGATGCCGGAGCAGACGTGTACGACATTGGCCTCAGTTCCACTCCTATGGTATACTTCGGCACGGCCAACTATGGCTTTGACGCCTCCGTGCAGATTACCGCCAGCCACAACCCGGCCGAGTACAACGGAATGAAGGTGTCCACCACGGACGCCCAGGCCGTGGGTTACGACGCCGGTCTGGGTCAGATCAAAGCCTGGATTGATGAAGGCAGACCCACCCCTGTAGCAGCGCTGAGAGGCGGCTTGTACAAGAAAGAGATTATGGCCGATTACCTGGCCTTTATGCGCAAGTTCGTCAAGGACTACAGCAACCTCACCATAGCTATGGACCTGTCCAACGGTATGGCCAACCTCTTCGCCAAGGAAATCTTCGGCACCGGCAATAACATCCATTATCTGTTTGACACCCTGGACGGCCGCTTCCCCAACCACGAGCCCAACCCGCTCATCGAAAAGAACTGCTTCCCCCTGGAAGAGAAAGTCAAGGAAGTAAAGGCCGATGCCGGCGTCATCTACGACGGAGACGCGGACCGCGTGATGTTCATTGACGAGAAGGGCCGTTTCATCAGCCCGGATCTCATGATTGCCTTGATGGGCCGTTACTTTGTGGGAGAAAGGGGCCTCAAGGGCATCGTCCTGCAGGATATCCGCTCCTCCAAGGCCGTGGGTGAGTACCTGGCTCCTATGGGCTGCACTATGGAAACCTGGAAGGTGGGCCGCGCCTTTGCCGCCAAGAAGCTCCGTGAGATTGACGGTGTCTGGGGCGGTGAGCTCGCCGGTCACTACTATTTCCGCGACTTCTTCTACAGCGACAGCGGCCTGCTGGCCTCCGTAATCCTGCTCAACATTGTCCAGGACCTCAAGAACGAGGGCAAGACCCTGAGCCAGGCCATAGCAGAGATCGTTCGCTACAAGAACTCCGGAGAAATCAACTTCCGCCTGGAAGACAAGAAAGGCGCTATGGATGCCATCAAGGAGCACTTTATGCAGGCCGAAAAAGCCACGGCCTTTATGGACTTCGACGGCTATCGCGTAGAGTTCCCGGACTGGTGGTTCAACATCCGTCCTTCCAATACGGAGCCTTACCTCCGCTTCATCTGCGAAGCCACGTCCGACGCCCTGCTGCAGGAAAAGATTGCAGAGACCGAGAAGATTCTTACCACCCGCTTCGGCGCCAAACGATAGCGAATGAAAAGAATCCTCCCCATCCTTCTGCTCCTGAGCCTTACCCTGCTTGCCCAGGCACAAAGTACCCGCGAAGCCGATTCCCTTCGCCACTCCTTCGGCCGGCAAACCGTTACCTCTGTAACCAACCGGGCCACGCCTTATGCAGACACCCTGGATACCGGCAACCCGGCCGTCAAGGTGGTTCTGTATAACAATGGCACCTACCGATATGTAAAGGATCTCAAACTGGTAGCCGCAGACAGCACCTTTACCGAGTTCTGGGATACCAAAACCGTGAACCCCTACAAGGAAGAGCCCACCGTTCTGCCGGACCGCTTCTCCCTTTGGATTGTAGATACCCTGGATTCCTACTGCTGCCCCAACACGGTCAAGCCCCGTTCCCTGTACGGTTACCGTCACGGCCGCCGTCACCAGGGCATTGACCTTCCGTATCCCACCGGTACGCCGGTGCCCGCCACCTTCGACGGCCGCGTGCGCATCTCGGATTACGTGGGAGGTTACGGCAACCTGGTGGTCATCCGCCACGCCAACGGCCTGGAGACCTTCTACGGTCACCTCTCCAAGAGAAGCGTTGAGGCGGGGGACTGGGTCAATGCGGGAGACATCATCGGCCTGGGTGGATCCACCGGCCGTTCTACCGGTCCGCACCTGCACTTCGAGACCCGCTACCGCGGTGCCGCCTTTGATCCTTCCTGGCTCATTGACTTTGAAACCGGCACGCTGCGTCACCGTCTCCTCCGAATCCGCTCCTGGTACTTCAATCCCAACCAGCGGTACGTTCAAAGTGTAGACGACGAAGACGAAATCTTCAGAACCGACGAAGAAGACCGTCTCCTGGCCGAAGAACAGGCCAAGAAGGAAGCCGCCGCCCGTGCCGCCGCAGAGGCTGCCGCTATGCGTTACCATACGGTCCGCAGCGGCGATACCCTCTACAGCATCGCCCGCAAATACGGCACCACCGTCAAGCGCATCTGCCAGCTCAACGGCATCAAGGAAACCACCGTCCTCCAGGTGGGTAAACGTCTAAGAGTTCGATAAAAGAAGAGGCATCATCGCGATGCCTCTTTTTTATTTCAGTTTGGAATTGTAGTGCGGGTGAATCTTACCCTTGGAGATGTTTTGGAGCTTGCTGGCTATCATCTTTTTGCGGATGGGAGCGGCGTGGTCCGTGAAGAGGTCTCCGTCCAGGTGGGACATCTCGTGCTGGATCATACGGCAGGCAAAGTTGTCAAACTCCTCCGTGACTTCC
>JAEEQI010000089.1 GCA_016285215.1 Bacteroidales bacterium
TCCCTCCTTGGGAACCACGAAATAGGGGTCTCCGCTCAGATAATCGTACCCGGCGGTAAAGCTGAAGACCTTGAACGGCTTGACCGTGGCCTTGGCCGCCGCCATCCAAGCGTCAATGGGAACCTCCTGGAAATCTTTCCCCAACTGATGATAGTAGGAGGCCGAAAACTCTCCCCAGGAGGGCTTGTAAGTAAGGTGCGTACCCAGCATCTGCTGGTAAAACACGCCAACGTGCTTGGACTGCTCGTCTCCCTGCACACCCAGGTTCATGAACAGCAGGGAGGCACCCAGGCCAATATTAGGGACGTCGTAATGGTACCAGAGGGTCTGCATGGTCTTGTACGGCTGGGAGCCGTCAACGTAGGCCGTTCCGCCTTCCAGGTTCTCGGGATTCTGGTTGTAGGCCAGGATGGCGTGAACCTTGTGACCGTGTCCCTCATAGCCCAGTTTGAGCACATCGTGGGATACGGCGGCCATGGCCCAGTCGTTAGGGCCGATGATTCGCTCGTCGTCATACGAGAGGGCTTGCCGGCCAATCTGGGCAAACAGGCCGAAAGGCAGCGTATACTTGGCCCAGGCTTCAAACATATGGAAACTGCCATAACCCTGCTGGCCCCAGATATTGGAATACTGGGGGGACACCTGCATCTGGAGGCCGCCCTTCTTGAAGGCCAGGTTCAAGCGGGCGCGGCTTACCAGGAAGTTGGCACGGTCATTGAATTCGGCATCGGGGTCCTGATCATCATCCAAGACGGCGCCTACACGGATTTCTCCCTGGTTCAGGAGCTGAAGATCGGCCGTAAGCTCCTGCGCAAAGAGGGACTTTACCGGTACCAGCAGCAAGGCCAGCACCAACAGGCGAAGGGGGGAATGCTTAGGTGTTATCATATTACAGGTCTTTTAATCGATTCTCAATTTGACGCGGTAGCCGCGGGAGGTGGGTTCTTCCACAATCTCCCGGCAAAGGCTCCGAATTTCCTCCAGGGCGGGATTATCGGCCTTTAACGGAGAGGTCTCCAGGCCTTCCACCATAAAGTCCAGGGCGGTTTCTCCGGACAGTTCGCTGTGCGTGATGCGCACGGTCATAGGAATATAGTTGTCCATTACCTCCGTAAGCATCTTATGGCACAGATTCACGGCGGCGTCACTCTTGGCGGCAATATTATACTTGATGCAGAACTGCCGGATGCGGCTTTCCATATCCAGGAAGTCAAAATCGTTTCCGTCCACCTCAAACACATCCTTGCGGATGCGTTGCACAAAGGCCTTGGTGGCACTGCGATGGGGGTTCTCGAAGATCTGCTTGGGGGTACCATCTTCGTGGATGTATCCGTCATACATAAAGAAGATGCGGGTGCTCACGTCGCGGGCAAACTTCATCTCATGGGTCACGATGAGCATGGTCATACCCTCCTTAGCCAGCTGACGGATTACGCTCAGCACCTCTCCCACCATGGTGGGATCCAGGGCCGAAGTAGGTTCGTCAAAGAGGATGACATCCGGATGCATGGCCAGGCAGCGCGCTATGGCCACACGCTGCTTCTGTCCGCCGGAAAGGCTGGAGGGATAGACTTCTGCCTTTTCGGCCAGGCCTACCTTTCGGAGGAGCGCCAGGCCCTCTTCGCGGGCCGCTGCCAGGGGCACCTTCCTGATTTTGCACGGGGCGTAAATCACGTTCTCCAGCACCGTCATATGGTCAAAGAGGTTGAAGCTCTGGAAGACCATCCCCATCTTCTGGCGCATCTTGTGCACGGGATACCCCTTGGCCAGGATATCCTCCCCGTCAAAGATAATGCTGCCGCCGGTGGGCGGATCCAGCAGGTTCAGGGCCCTGAGGAAAGTGCTCTTGCCCGTTCCGGAGGGGCCTATGATGCTCACAACCTCGCCGGCGTTGATTTCACAGTTGATGTCCTTCAGCACCGTCAGATGGGTGCCGTCGGGATTGTGAAAGGTTTTACTCAGGTGGGAAACGGTAATCATAGCACTTTCTTTTTAGGCGAAGCAAAATGAAGCAGCAGGCCGATGAGCCAGACCAGCACGAAATAAATGACGGTGACCACCAGCAGCGGAATCACGGCGTCGAAGGTACGGCTTCGGATGATGTCTCCGGCGCGGGTGAGGTCCTGAATGGCAATATAGCCCACAATGGAGGTCCCTTTCAGCAGGGAAACGCACTGTCCCCGGTACAGCGGGAGGCCCCGCCGTATGGCCTGGGGCAGCACAATGTGGAAGAAGGTCTGCGTGCGGGTGAAGCCCAGGGCCAGACCGGCTTCCGTCTGCCCTGTCGGGATGGCATCCAGAGACGTTTTGTAAATATCGCTGGCTCCGGAAGCGAAGAAGAGCGCGAAGGTAACGATGGCTACCATGTCGGACGGAAGTCCTGTCTTGGCAAAGACCACATAGAACATGATGAGCAGCAGTACCAGTTCCGGAATGCCCGCCATGAAATTATTGTAAATCCGGGCGAAGGAACGCATCCACCGCCGGCGGCTACGGGCCTGGGCATACAGACCTATGCCCAAAACCGAGCCCAGCAGGATGGCCATAAAACTGATTTTCAGGGTTTCCCATAGGCCGTCGGTGATGAACTTCCAACGGTTTTCCATAATGATGTTTCGCCAGATACTCTTCTTGAGTCCGTCCAAGAAGCTTTCACGGTTGCTCTGGAAATCCTTATCCAGCACAAAATAGGCGGGATGGAACCCGTGATAGGGCTCTGAAAACTGGTAATCCTGTTTCCTTTCCTCGGTAATGAAGATACAGCCACCCAGGACATCGGCCTGGCCGGTCTTGACGGAAAGGAAGCCGGAAGCCACGCCAAACAGTTTGATTTCCAAAGGGCGGTTCAATTCCTTTCCCAAATGCCGGAGGAGTTCAACCTCAAGTCCATACCACTCTCCCTCCACCATAAAAGCCACGGGAGCCGTCATGGACGTGGTCGCCACCCGGATGGGCTCCCCGGTGGCCTCATAGGTAAGACGGGGAAACGTCTCAGCCTCTGCATAGCGGTCCGTGAGCCAGAAATCCTTCAGGCTCTGTAAGGTCCCGTCTTCCTCCATCCGCCGCTGGACGGCGGTAAGGGTTTTGGCCAGGACCGTATCTTTCTTGCTGAAAAGGAACGCGGTAGGAAAGGACTGCTCTCCCAGCATGGCAATCTTGATCCCGTTCTCTTTTCTCACGGAAGCGTTATAGACAACCTCGTCGTTGACTATAACGTCGGCTTTCTTGTTAAGAAGAGCCTGCAATAAATCTCCTTCCGAGTTGTACAAATCCAGAAAAACATCCTCGCGGGCCGAAAGTTCCAAATCGTAACAACTGCCGGAAATGGTAGCCACCCGAAGGCCTGCAAGATCGGCATTGGATTGGAGCTCAATCGTTTTCCGCTGCGTCCCTGCGCAAGAGACCAGGGCCAGCGCAGAGAAGAATCCTATGAGGGTTTTGTTCATTATTAATTATGCTTGTCCTACAAATATACCCATTTCTCCAGAAAATAGTAAAATAAATTGGTTTAATAAGCGGAAAAGATGTATCTTGCAGAGTTAGCTAAAAGGTATCAATATGAGTGAGCTCTTACAACTACTCAAAGAACGTTATTCCTGCCGGGCGTTCAAGGATACGCCCCTTACGGAAGCCCAGATAGAAAGCATATTGGAGGCCGCCCGTGTGGCCCCCACCGCTGCCAACAAGCAACCCATCCACGTATGGGTGGTCAAGAGCCCCGAGGGCCTGGAGAAGCTCAAGGGAGCCACCGCCTATACCTACGGAGCCCCCGTGGTGTTTATGGTGGGCGCCAAGGCCGATGCTGCCTGGGTCCGCAAGTACGACGGAAAGAACGGCGCGGAGGTAGATGCCGCCATAGTGGGCACTCATATTATGCTGGAAGCTTCGGCCCTGGGCCTGGGCAACGTGTGGGTGGGATCCTTCGACCCTGCGGTCGTTAAGGCCCAATTCCCCGAAACCGCCGGCTATGAGGTCATCTGCCTGTTCCCGGTGGGTGTGGCAGACGCAGGCCCCGGCGCCAATCACGACAAGCGTCAAACCAAAGAACAGTTTGTATCTGAACTATAATGGCGGTAGACAGCAAGAAGGGTTGGCTGGCACTTAGCCCGCTGTTGGTTTTTCTCCTCATTTATGTGGTCACTTCCCTGGTGGCCCGGGACTTTTACAAGGTGCCGGTAGCGGCGGCCTTCATCATTGCTTCGGCCTATTCCCTTCTCATCACGCGCTCGGTCCCCAAGACCGACGACAAGATGGCCATTTTCTCGCGGGGTGCGGGCAACAAGAACGTGCTCCTGATGATCTGGATCTTTGTGCTGGCGGGTGCTTTTGCGGCCACGGCCAAGGAAATAGGGGCCATTGACGCTACCGTAAACGCTACCCTGCAAATCCTGCCCGGAAAGCTGGTCTATGCAGGCCTTTTCCTGGCCGCCTGCTTCATCTCCATGGCCATTGGAACCTCCGTAGGAACCATTGTGGCCCTGGTCCCCATTGCCACGGGTATTGCCACGGCCCAACCCGGGATGAGCGTGCCCTTCATCACCGCCATCATCGTGGGCGGGGCCTTCTTTGGAGACAACCTTTCCTTCATTTCCGATACCACCGTGGCGGCCACCAAGAGCCAGGCTTGCTCTATGAGAGACAAGTTCCGGGTCAACCTCTGGATTGCCGCTCCCGCCGCCATCCTGGTAGCCGCCCTGTATGTATTTCTGGGCCTTTCCGTTGAAGCGGCACCCGCTGCCGAGTCTGTGGAGTGGATCAAACTGGTCCCCTACCTGCTGGTCATCGGCCTGGCCCTTATTGGCGTGAACGTGGTTACCGTGCTGGCCATTGGCATTGGCGTCAACGGTATCCTGGGCTGGATCCTGGGCTCTTACGACTTTGTAGGCTGGATGTCGGCCATCGGTACCGGTATCGGCTCTATGGGTGAGCTCATCATTGTGTCGCTGCTGGCCGGCGGTATGCTGGAGATCATCCGCTACAACGGCGGTATGGAATTCATCATTGAATCCCTCACCCGCCACATCAAAGGCAAACGGGCGGCCGGGCTCTCCATTGCCGCGCTGGTCTCGCTGGTGAACCTCTGCACCGCCAACAATACCATAGCCATCATTACCGTGGGTCCGCTGGCCAAGGACATTACGGAACGTTTCGGCCTGGATCCCAGAAAGACGGCCTCCATCCTGGATACCTTCTCCTGCTTTGTGCAGGGCATCATCCCCTATGGCGCCCAGCTGCTTATGGCGGCCGGCCTTTCCGGCGTCTCTGCCGTTTCTATCATAGCCAATCTCTATTACCCTTTCACGCTGGGCATCATTGCGGTCCTTTCCATCCTGCTCAGATTCCCGCGTAAGTACTCTTAAATATGAAAAAGACTCTTGGCGCCTATTTAGCGGCCTCTCTAACCACATTGCTCTGGGGCGTTTCCTACCTTTGGTCGGACAGCCTGCTGGACAACGGAATTCCGGTAGAATTCTTTGTTCCGGTGAGAATGCTCCTGGCGGGTATTCTGCTGGGCATCATCAACAAGATGACCGGGCAGTCTATGAGGATTCAGCGCAAGAATGACATCTGGTTCTTTGTGCTGCTGTCGCTGTGCGTTCCTTTCATCTACTTTTTGGCCGAAACGTACGGTCTCAAATATACCGAATCGCCCACCATCACCTCCCTCATCGTAGCCTCCAACCCCATCTTCTCTATGATTACGGGAATGGTCATCTTCAAGGAGAAATTCGGCCGGCTCAATATCCTGGGCGTATTCATTACCCTGGCGGGCCTTTGGCTGGTTACTTATACGTACAGCAGTACCGGGCCTCTTTTCCTGCTGGGAATAGCCATCATCTTTATTGCCGTTGCTTCTGAGGTGAGCCAGATTGCCTTTACCAAGAGCCTGGCCAGCCGGTATGCGCCTTCGGTGATTGTGATGTACCAGTTCCTCATTGGCTCCGTCTTCTTTGCCCCGCTGTTCTTTACCAAGGGACTGGCCAGCTTTGATCCGGAGTTCTATTTCAGCTGGAAGGTGCTGTACCCCACCCTGTCGCTGGCTCTGCTCTGTTCGGCCACCGCCTATACTTCCTGGGCCTTTGCCATCAAGGTGCTGGGCGTGGCCCGTACCAGCGTTTTCCTGGCCATTGTGCCGCTCATCACGGCCCTGGCAGCCGTAGCCACCAACAACGAAAGCTTCGATGTTGAACAGTGGGTGGGACTGGCTGTTGGAATGGTGGGACTCTACCTGACCCAGTTACCGGCAAAAGAGCCTACTCGTTAAAGCTGATGACCTGTCCGGAGCCCTGGTACAGGGTTACGGGACCCTCCACTTCTACCGCCAATACCGTCATCCTGGGATCCAGTACCCGGGAAGGGACGCTGATGTAGCAGACTCCGGGCGTTTCGCTCCAGTCGATGTCGTTATACAGCTTCCATTCCAGGGACTCACCGGTTCCCACTACCCTTACGTTTTTGATGCGGGATTTGAGGCCCTTGATTTCAATGGACTCGTTGGGGGTATAGGGGAAATACAGATACAGGATGTCGCCGGCCTGGTTGAGCGTGGTATAGGCCTGCACGTGCCCGGCGGGGATGCCGGCGCGGGTGGGATACACGGCTTCGGCGTGCTTGGTGGTCCATCGGCCCAGCTCTTTAAGCATATCCACTTCTTCCTGCGGGATGGTTCCATCGGCCCTGGGGCCAATGTCCAGGAGCAGGTTGCCGCCCAGGGACATACAGTCTACGAGCATCCTGAGGACGGTGTCCGGAGATTTGAAATCCACATCCTGCTTGCGGAAACCCCAGGAGTCGTTGATGGTCATACAAGTCTCCCACCAGGGGCTGGCGGGTTTCACTACGGGCACACCCAGTTCGGGCGTATCGTAATCTCCGTTCCCGGCTATGCGGGAATTCACAATCACGTTGGGATTCGTTTCGCGGAGCTGCTTTACAATGCCGGGAGCGTCCCACTCCTCGGAAGAGAACTCCCAGTCTCCGTCAAACCAGAACAGGTCCGGGTTGTAGGCCTCGCTCAATTCCTTGAGCTGGGCGCTGTTGAAAGCCAGGAAATGCTGCCAACGCTCCGGCTCCTTGTGGATGTCATAGCGCGCAGGACCGGCACGGAACACATTGGGATAGTCTTCCCGGGGCCAGTCAATGAGGGAATAATACAGGCCGAGCTTGAGCCCTCCCTGCCGGCGGACCTCCTCCACAAAAGGGGTAAGGACATCCCTTGCGGCAGCCGAAGATTTGACGGCGCTGACCTCTCCGGCCTGCGTATCCCATAGGGCAAAGCCATCGTGGTGCTTGGAGGTGATAACGGTGTATTTGGCACCGCTCTCGCGGATGAGCTCCACCCACGCGGCGGGGTCATAGGCCGATGCCGTAAAATCGGCCTCCTGGGCAAAATAGTCCTCCATACTCACGGTTCCGTTGTGGAAGGACCAGCTTTCGCTCCAGTCTCCGCGGGAATAAATGCCCCAGTGAATGAAAATGCCCAGTTTGGCCTGGGAGAACCACTCCATACGGGCGGTCTTGGCCTCCGGGCTCTCCTGAGGGGCCGAAGGCTGGGTGCCGCAGGACAGCGCCATAGCGCCAGCCAGCAGCAGTAGCAGTCTTTTTACTTGCATAGCATTATGTCAAGAATCATATGGTCGGTGGTCTTCATTCCGGCAGAACCAATGGTTCCGATATTCTGAATGGTTTTCTCCACGTCGTCTTCGATGATGCCATCGGTGGACGGGATGCAGGCCCCGCGGAGGGCCAGGACGGCGCTTTGAACGGCGCAGGAAACGCCCGATGCCACCTTCATAGCACAGCCCACCTTGGCGCCGTCGCACACCATACCGGTGATGTTGCCGGCCATATTCTTGATGGCGGCGCAAATCTGCTCATAACCGCCGCCCTGCAGGTACACAATGCCGCAGGCGCTGCCGGTAGAGGCCACCACGCAGCCGCAAAGGGCCGATAACTTACCCAGATAATGCTTGATATGGATGGCCACCAGATTGCTCAGAATAAGGGCGCGGGTGAGGCGCTCGTCGTCTACCTTGTACTTGAGGGCATAGGCAATGACCGGCATACTCACGGTAATGCCCTGGTTACCGCTGCCGCTGTTGGACATAGCGGGCAGGGTGCAGCCGGCCATACGGGCATCGGAGGCCGCGGCCGTCATACCCATAGCAAAGCTCAGGAAATCGTCTCCAAAGACCTCCTTCTGGTTTTCGCGGATGGCTTTGCCTACCTGGAGGCCGTAGTTGCCCTTGAGGCCTTCCTGGGCCAGGGCCAGGTTATAGGTGCGGTCTTCCAGGATGAAGGAAATCTGCTCATAGGGGGCCGATGAGGCAAAGGTGACAATATCTTTGACGGTAAGGTCATATTCTTCGATGGAACGCTCCGTAGCGGCTGCGCCGGACTCGGAGCTCATCAGGATCCTGTCGGCGTAGCTGGTTTCCACTATGCGGTCGTGGTCGTCTTCGATGACGGCGTAGGCGTGGGGGTCCACTTCTGCGCTGGCAATGGCTCCGCCTTCCACCGCCACCGTGGCTTTTACATACAGCAAGTGCTCCGTATCGGCCACGCTTACCTTCACCTTCTTCTGGGCCACCAGCTCCTTGGCACGTGCCACCGCTTCTTCATTGAGGGCGCTCAGCACCTCCAGGCCGCGAGAAGAATCTCCGCAGACGGCACCCAGGGCCGCCGCTACGGGAAGGCCCACCATGCCGGTACCGGGAATGCCCACACCCATCCCGTTCTTGAGGATGTTGCCGCTCACGGAAATGTCCAAGCGGAAATCGGCCTTTAAGCGCCAATTTCCGCTGCAAGTACAGTTTTCACTGATAATCTCCACGGCTTTGGCTACGGCCAAGGCCACGGCTATGGGCTCGGTACAGCCCAGGGCGGGCTTTACCTCGCGGTGAATGAGGGCAATGATTTGCTCAGAGGTCATAAAAGATCCAGGAATTTGACAAAGGCGTCCGTATCCAGATTGTAGCCGCGGGGACCGGAGAGGGTCTTACCCTGTGCGTCCAGCAGGAAGTAGTTGGGCTGGGAATTCACGCCAAAGCGCTCCAGCACCAAGTTGGAGTTCACGCGGCCCACGTCCTTGAGGACTTTGCCGCTTTCGGTGGTAACCCACTTTTCCTGAGGAAGGCGGGTCTTATCATCTACATACAGGGATACAATTACATAGTTGTCCTGCAGGCGCTGCAGCACGCGGGGGTCGCTCCAGACACGGGCTTCCATCTCGCGGCAGTTCACGCAGCCGTGGCCGGTGATGTCCACAAACACTTTTTTGCCCTGTTCTGCTGCGGCGGCGATGCCGTCCTCCAGGCTGCTGTAGCCGGTGAGGCCGTGCGGAAGCTTTACTTCAGAGCCATAGAGCGTGGTGGTGGCAGGGGCCGGAGCCACGGCCGCCGGACCGCTTCCCAGCACAAAGTCCTGTGTCTCAAGGGGCGGAAGATAGCCGCTGAGAGCCTTGAGGGGCGCACCCCACATACCGGGAATGAGATAGACCACAAAGGCAAAGTCAATGATAACCAGAACCAGCCGGCCCACGGAAACGTACTCCAGGGGGCTGTCGTGCTTGAAGCGGATCTTGCCCAGCAGGTACAAGCCCAGGAGGGCAAAGCAAACAATCCAGATAGCCAGATAGACTTCCCGGTCCAGGATATGCCAGTGATAGGTCTGGTCGGCCGTGCTCAGGAACTTGAGACCCAGGGCAATCTCAATAAAGCCCAGTACCACCTTCACGCTGTTGAGCCAGCCGCCGCTCTTGGGCAGCTTCTTGAGGATGGACGGGAAGAAGGCCAGCAGGGTAAAAGGAAGGGCAAAGGCAATGCTGAAAGCCAGCATCGTGACCATAGGGGCCCAGAACTCTCCCTGGGTGCTCTTGATGAGCACGGTGCCCACAATGGGACCGGTGCAGCTAAAGCTCACCAGCACCAGTGTCAGGGCCAGGAAGAACACACCCAGGAGGCCGCCCTTGCTGCTTCCGGCATCGGCCTTGGTGGTCCAGCTGGAGGGCAGGGTAATCTCAAAGGCGCCAAAGAAGGATGCAGCAAACACCATGAAGATTACAAAGAACAGGATGTTGGGCAGCCAGTGCGTAGACAGCCAGTTGAAGATATCCGCCGTAACGGCCGAACCGCCTGCAGCCCACGTAAGGCCAATGATGAGGCAGATGGGAACCGTATAAAGCAGAACGATAAAGAGGCCATACATGAACGCGTTGAAGCGTCCTTTGGCGGGGGTACCGGACTGCTTGATGAA
>JAEEQI010000090.1 GCA_016285215.1 Bacteroidales bacterium
GCTGTGAGCGATTTCTTTGAGCCCAGCCGTCACGGATTCAGCCCCGATGCCGCTTCTGCGGTGGCTGCGGCCATCCATACGGGTACGGACCTGGAGTGCGGCAACGCCTATCCCAAAATCCCCGAAGCCGTAGAGCGCGGCCTTCTGGATGAGGCCGATGTAGACCGCTCGCTGGAGAGGCTCCTGGCTGCCCGTATCCGCCTGGGAGAGCTGGATGGAATAGTAGAGCCCTGGAACCACCTGAAAGACGAGGAACTGGAAGGGGAGTCCCATCTGGCGCTGTCCAGAAAGATGGCCGAAGAAACCCTGGTCCTGCTGCAGAACCGCGATGACATCCTTCCTCTGGATCCTTCGGCCCGCATTGCCCTGGTGGGTCCCAACGCCGACGACCGCGAAATGCTCTGGGGTAACTACAACCCCATTCCGGATAAGACCGTAACCCTGGCGGATGCTTTCAAAGCCCGCATTCCGGGTGTCCCCGTTATCCGCGCCTGCGGTCTGCTGGGGGCCGAGTTTGTGAGCAAGGAGCAGCTGGAAAGGGTGGAGCAGATGTCCAAGATGACCCGCGAGGAGATTCAGAAGCTCACCGAGGGCAGCGGCGGCAGCATCCAGGATTTCCTGGACTATGTGGATGACCAGAAGAAGATGATGGCCGGCTTCCAGCCCGCCTTGAACGTCCCTGCCGTCCTTGAGCAACTGAAGGATGTGGACGTGGTGGTGTTTGCCGGCGGTATCTCTCCCCGTCTGGAAGGCGAGGAGATGCCCGTGACCCTGCCCGGTTTCAGGGGCGGTGACCGCACCGACATTCAGCTGCCTGCCGTTCAGCGCAAACTGCTGAAAGCCCTGCACGAGGCCGGTAAAAAGGTGGTCTTTGTGAACTACTCTGGCAGCGCCATAGGCCTGGAACCCGAGACCGAGAGCTGCGACGCCATTCTCCAGGCCTGGTATCCCGGAGAGGAAGGCGGTACGGCCATTGCCAACGTCCTCTTTGGAGACGTGGCTCCTTCCGGAAAACTCCCTCTTACCTTCTATAAGAGCATTGACCAGCTGCCGGATTTCGAGGACTACAGTATGAAAGGCCGCACCTACCGCTATTTCCAGGGCGAGCCGCTGTATCCCTTCGGTTTCGGCCTTAGCTATACCACTTTTGAGTATGGTGAGGCCCGGGTCAAAGGCAAGAGCCTGATCATCCCCGTTACCAACACCGGTAACGTCAATGCCACCGAGGTAGTCCAGCTGTATGTAAGAAAGGCCGATGATGCCGAGGGCCCCTTAAAGACCCTGCGTGGCTTTACCCGCGTGCCCATTCCGGCCGGCCAGACGGTGGAGGTTTGCCTTCCCCTGAACGAAGAGACTTTCCTGGCCTGGAGCGAGGAGAAGCAGAACATGGTTCCTACAAAAGGAACGTGGGAACTCCTCTATGGAGGAAATTCCCACGATGTTAAGTCTCTGACTTATCAGTATTAGGCCTTCTTGAGGTCTACAGCCTTCTGAAACATCTCCAGAAGTGCGGCAACGGAAAGCCGGATGTCGTACTTCTGGATTTCTTTTGCGTAGACGTGACCCATCTCCCAACGCTCCTTGGGGTGGGAGAGCCAGTAGTCTATGCGCTGGGCCAGGGCTTCGGGGTTCTTCTCGGGGAAGCGGCTTCTGCCGTCCAGGGCAAACTGGGAAGTGCCGGAGTACGGGCCTACGGCAATCACGGGCACCGCAGCCTGCTGCATAGCTTCCATAATGGAAAGACCTTCCACCTCGATGGTGGCGCAGTGGGCGCAAAGATCGGCGCTGGCCGACAGTTGACGAAGACCGTCGCGGTCCAGGAAGACAAACTGGGGCTCGTAGGCCAGGACGCCCTCCTTATAGAGCTTTTGGGCCAGTCTCTTGATGCGTTTCTCGTCCGGGCCGATGCCGGCAAAGATGAGCTGGATGCGCTTGGCATAGGTGCTGTAACGCATAGCCTGCAGCAGGGTGGGCTGGTCTTTCTCTTTGGACAGACGGCCGATATAGACCACCTTGAGGGGCCGGTTGGGGTCTTCATAGTCTTTAGGCATCTCCTGGGGACGGATGCAGTTGTCCGGGATGAGACCGTTGGAGATGAGGGCCAGGTTGGACTTGAAGTGATAGCGGCGAAGGCGGTCCATTACGTTTTCCGTGGGGCACTGCACATAGGCGCAGTGGTTGAAGACCAGGTTGCGTCCCAGACGGAGGATGGTGCGGTTGAGGCCCTTCCAATAGCGCAGGGGGCCCAGGGAATTGGTAATGTTCTCCGGATGGAGATGATAGGTGGCTGTGAGAGGTTTTCCTAACTTCCGGGCAATCTTGACGGCCTTGATTTCCAGCACGAAGGCTTCTTCCAGATGGACCACATCGGCCCAGCGGATGGCTTCTTCCATAATCCTGGGGTCGCTGGAGGCGTAGCTGAATCCCTGTGCATCAATGATGCCCTGTACAAAGGGGAACTTGTACTCCTTGAGGCAGTACTCGGGCTGAGGCTCCGCTGCGTGCTTGTTGGGACCGGCCAGCACACGGACCTCGTGTCCCATCTCCAGGAGGTACTTGACGGTACGGCGGGCCGAGGCTGCCATTCCGTTTCCCTTCATATAGAAGTTATTGATTACGAATAGAATTTTCATAGTTAAGGTTCTTGGAATACCCGCTGGACGAAGTCCTTGAATTCATCCTTCCAGCCTTTGGGCCAGTCGTGGGATTCCGGGTAAATGGCATAGGTGTGCGGATAGCCCCTGCGAGTCATGAAGCGGTCCAGCCTTTCAGTGGAGGGACGTGCCATGTCCCAGGTTCCGGCATACAGGTAGTAACCCTTGGGCGGGTCCTGGAACTGGACCTTCATCCGGCGTCGCATCTGCGAGAAAAAGCGGTGGCGGGTGATGCTGGGATGTCCCAGGCTCCACATATAGGGCGACATAATCCCAAAATAGTCAAACGCATCCGGGTAATTGGTTCCAAAGTAGATGGCCTGGTAAGCGCCGATCGATATTCCGGCGATGGCCCGGTGCGCCTTGTCCGGGATGGTGCGGTACACGCTGTCCACATAGCCCACCACGTCATCCATAAAGGCCGATTCCACAATGCCGTCTACTTCAAAGATGCTCTCAAAGGCATTTTTGAAGCGGGAATCTCCGTAGTCCCGGTCATCATTGTACTGGTTGACGTTGGGCATGATGATGATGCAGGGTGCGGCTTTTCCCTTGGCCCAGAGGCTGTCGGCCGTATGGTATACCTCTCCAAAGCGGACCCAGGAAGTCTCGTAGCCGCGGGCTCCGTGAAGGAGGTAGATGACAGGGTAGTCTTTACCGGATGTGTAATAGTCGGCCGGGAGGTAGGCAATCATACGCCGCTGGGTGGGACCAGGTACGCTGCAGGGGTAAAGGCGCTCTTCTACAATTCCTTGCGGAGTGTAGTCGGAGCGGATGGCCGGGCCGGCTGTAAAAAGCTCTGAGCTCCCGAAGCGAACGATGCCGCAGGAGGAGCTCAGTAAAATGAGTAGGATAATAGGGAGAATTCTCCGCATTATTCTGCTTCAGGGGCCAGCGTGGTGTACACGTTGGTGACGTCTTCGTCGTCTTCCAACAGGCCCGTTAACTTATCAAGGGTGGCGCGCTGCTCGGCGGTAACTTCCTTGAGGTCCACGTTGGGGATCTGCTCGAAACCGCCGGAGATGAGTTCGTAACCCTTCTCTTCAATGTACTTCTGGATTTGGCCGTAGGCGCTGTAGTCTCCGTAGATGGAGATTTCCACCGTTACGTTCTCGTCCTCGTCTTCCACTTCCTGCTTGAAGACTTCTTCTGCACCGAAGTCAATGAGGTCGAGCTCCAGTTCTTCTACGTCGATGGGCTTGGCGGGGTCTTCCTTGATGCGGAAAACGCACTTGTGGTCAAACATAAAGGCCACGGAACCGCTGGTCTGGAGGGAACCGCCGCATTTGGTGAAGTAGCTGCGGACGTTGGCCACGGTGCGGGTGTTGTTGTCCGTAGCGGCCTCTACGAGGTAAGCGATACCAAAGGGGCCGAAACCTTCGTAGATGATCTCCTTGAAGTCTCCGGATTTGGCCTCGGTGGCCTTCTTGATGGCGCGCTCGATGTTTTCCTTGGGCATCTGCTCGCTCTTGGCCTCTGCAATAAGGGCACGCAGACGGGGGTTGCCGGTTACCTCGGCTCCGCCCTGCTTGACGGCGATGGTGATTTCCTTACCCAGTTTGGTAAAGGTCTTGGCCATATGGCCCCAACGCTTCATTTTCCGCTCTTTGCGGAACTCAAATGCTCTTCCCATAATTACTCGGCGTTTTCGATGCGGGTGATGTACTTGTCAATTTCCATTCCTTCGGGAGCGTTGGCCCACTTGTCCTTGATTTCCTTGTAGAAGGAGAGGGCTTTCTGGCTGTCTCCGTTGGCCTCGGAAGCAATACCGGCCTTGAGGAGGTAGTTGGCGGCGAGGGCGTTGTCAGAGGTCTTGGCGGCCTTCTGGAACCAGTTTACAGCCTCGGAGTAGTTCTCCATATCTGCATAAGCGTCACCGATGCAAGCCTGGGCCTTGGCCAGCATAATAGGGTCTTTACCGTCGTATTTCTTGAGGTACTTGATGGCTTCCTCGGGCTCACCCAGCTGGAGCTTGGAAATGCCGGCGTAGAGGTACACGGACTCACCGCCCTTGGCACCGTACTTCTTGATGAGGTCTTCGAAGCCCAGATCGTTCTCGTCTCCGTTGAGGGCGAGCTCATATTCTCCGGCGAGGAACCAGTTTTCTGCGCGGACCATCTGATCCGTGGCCTGCATCTTCTTGGGCTGCAGGATAAAGCGGTTGTAAGCCAGAACCACAAGGGCAATCACGAGGACGCCAATGATAGCGCTGTAAATGATTTTTCCGTTCTCTTTGAAGAACTGTTCGGTCTTGGAAACGGCCTCAACAACATTCTGCTGACGCACTTCCTCTTCAGTCTTAGTAATTTTTGCCATATTCTTATTGTTTCTTTATTGACTATTTGAGCCCGCAAATTTACGAAAAATATTATATATTTGCAATTAGATTCTATAGGAATAAACCTATGCCGGTTCTCAAGAAAATAGTGGTCCGGGATTTCCGGAACATAGCCCTTCAGGAATTGGACTTTTCTCCCAACGTGAACTGCATCAGCGGCAACAACGGGGAAGGAAAGACCAACCTCCTGGATGCCATCTATTACCTCTCTATGACCAAGAGCGCCTTCCCGGCCCCGGACAAGTACAACTTCCGGTACGGAACCGAAGGATTCACGGTAGGGGGTACGTACGCTATGGAGAACGGCCTGGAATCCCGCTTCTCCATCCAGGTGAAGGAAGGGGAGAAGAAGCTGGTAAGGGATGAGAAACCCTACACCCGCCTGGGAGAACATATAGGCGTGCTGCCGGTGGTTATGGTCTCTCCCGGAGACAGCGCCCTGGTGAGCGATTCCGGAGAGGAGCGCCGCCGTCTGGCCAATGCCGTGCTGTCCCAGATGGACCCGGAATACCTTTCGGCCGTGCAGGGTTATACGCGTCTGCTGGCACAGAGAAACAAGATGCTTAAGGAGTATCAGGCCGAAGCTGCTTTGCTGGATGTGCTGGACCAGAGAATGGCTCCGCTGGCCGCCAAAATTTACGAGAGCCGCCGGCAGTTTGCACAGGATCTGCAGCCCGTTGTAACGGAGTATTACCGCCTCATTTCCGGCGGTGGGGAAAGCGTTTCCATAGAGTATAAAAGCGACCTTGCATCGGCCTCACTTATAGATATTTTCGCGGATCACCGGGAGCGGGACTTTAATTTGCATTATACCTCTTCCGGAGTCCAGAGAGATGACTTCCTTTTTACTATGGACGGCCATCCCATCCGCCGCGCCGGAAGCCAGGGTCAGCAGAAGAGTTTCCTTGTCGCGCTCAAGTTTGCGCAGTACGAGATTATGAAGCGTTCCTACGGTTTCGCTCCTATGCTCCTGCTGGACGACGTCTTTGACAAGCTGGACCTGGGCCGCATCTCCAACCTCATTTCCATGGTGGCGGGAGCAGATTTCGGCCAGATCTTCATTACGGATACAGACCGCGGCCGCCTGAGCGGAATTGTGGATCATATTACCCAGGACCGGGCCTATTATGTGGCCAGCAAAGGGGAGTTCTCCCGCGTGGAATAGTATGGCAGATCCTATTCGCATACACCGCAAAGAGGCCGTGGGGATGGACCGCCTGGTACAGGAGTACATCAAGCAGATGAAACTGGCCGCGGGACTCAATACCCAGCGCATTTTTGCCGCCTGGGATGCCTGCTCCGGTGCCGGTCCCTTTACGCTCAAGCGCTTTTTCCGGGGCGGAAATCTCTATATCACCCTCAATTCTTCCGTCATCCGCAATCAACTCTATTTCCAGAAGGACGCTTTGATAGAGAAAATGAATGCGTATCTATCGCAGGATGAACTCTTTACCGGCGACAACCGTACGGTGGGTTATATCGAAAATCTTATTCTTAAATAGAATAAGGGCAATCATTTCAAAAAATTTATTATATTTGTGGGTATGTATACTGCAAAGTACTAACCCATATGAAAAGACTGCTTGACCAACACGCAGAAACTATACTCCATGAATACCGGGACCACCTTCCGGAATTTGAGAAGCAGGCCCGTACCATCTACGAGACCCTTCAGAAGACCTTTGAAAAAATTGGTCTCATAGTGGCCGGTCTGGAGTACCGTGTCAAGAAGGAGGATTCCCTGGCCGGCAAGCTGGAACTCAAGGGTGCCAAGTATAAGTCTCTGGCCGATATTACGGATATCATCGGCCTTCGCGTTATCACGTATTACAGCGAAGACGTAGACAAAGTGGCCTCGGCCGTGGACCGTCTTTTTGTGATTGACTGGGACAACTCCGTAGACAAGAGAAAACTGCTGGAGATTGATACCTTCGGCTATATGTCCCTGCATTATATCTGCTCCAAGCCGGATTTCCCGTACCGCTTTGAGATTCAGATGAGAACCATCCTCCAGCACGCCTGGGCCAATATGAACCACGACACCGGTTACAAGAGCGGCGTGGAGATTCCCAAGCACTATATGCGCAGTATGAACCGCCTGGCCGGTATGCTGGAACTCATAGACGATGAATTCAGCCACATCCGCGTAGAACTGGCAGACTATCGTCGCCGTGTGCAGGCCCTGGTGGCTTCCGGTAACCTGGACGACGCCCCCCTGGACGGAGAAACGTACCGCAGCTACCTCAATCTGAACCCGTTCCGCCGGCTCAACAAGACCATTGCCGCCATCAACCAGGCAGAGATCCAGGAGGTATCCCTGTTGCCTTATCTGGAGGTATTCAAGCACTTGGGCTTTGCAACCCTGGGAGACATAGACCGTATGATCAAGGATTACTCGGAGGCCGCTTTCCAGCTGTCTTCGTACCAGATAAGCCTTACAGACCTGGATATCATCTCCTCCTCCCTGGGTCCGCAGAACCTCTGTATTGTGTATATCATTATGAACGGCGGCGGCACGGCCGGCCTCCGCAAGCTTTTCGATACCCTCAACGGGGTCAATGAGAGCAACGAAATGATGGCCGATTATATTATGGACCAGGCCCGCGAACTTCCCTTTATGAACGAGAAAAAGAAATGATGAAGCCCATTAAGATATCCCTGGACGACTACGTCCTGTTTGGCGGTGGTGCCAACGGAGAAAGCTACGACTGCATCTCCGACCCCAATGTGATGCTCAAGCTGTATTTCCCCGGAAAGATCCAGCAGCCCCTGGACGAGATGGCCGTGGCCCGCAAGGTCTACGACCTGGGTATTCCCACCCCCGAACCCGGAGAATATGTAGAAACGGAAGACGGCCGCTTTGGCATCCGTTTCCGCCGCATTCCCGGCAAAGTGTCCTATTCCAGGGCCACCGGAGACCATCCGGAGAATGTGAAGCAGTACGCGACTGAGTTTGCAGACATGTGCCGTGATCTCCATTCCGTGCATGTGGATACCACCCAGTTCGAGAATGTAAAAGACCGCTATCTGCGACTGCTCAAGGAGAATCCCTTTTTTACGGCGGAAGAAAAGGAAAAGCTGGCCAAGTTTATTGTCAGTGTGCCCGACGAGGATACCGCCATCCACGGAGACCTCCAGTACAGCAATGCCATCTTTGCGGGAGACAAACGCTATTTCATTGACCTGGGAGACTTCGGTTACGGAAACCATCTCTTTGATCTGGGCATGGTGTACCTCTGCTGCTATCTCAGCGGGGAAGATTTCATCCAGGAAACTTTCCATATGGAGAAAGCTACCGCCAGGAAATTCTGGGATGCCTTTGTTCCGGAGTATTTCGGCCCGCATATGTCCTTGAAGGAGGCCGAAGACCTCATCCTGCCCTTTGCAGGCCTCAAGACCCTGATCATCGAGCGGGATACCCGATGCCCCATGCCGGAATTCAGGCCCGCGTTAGATTCAATCCTGAAGTAAAATGTTCTCTATAGACCTCACATCCGGCAACCTGCTGCTGTTGCTCTCCGTTCTGGTTTTTGTGGCCGTACTTTCCAATAAGATCGGCACCAAGTTCGGAGTGCCTTCTATGCTGGTATTCCTTATCATTGGTATGCTGGCCGGGCAGGACGGACTGGGTCTTAAGTTTGCCAACCTGCATCTGGCAGAGTTCGTGTGCCATCTGGGTATGACGGTGATTCTGCTGCAGGGCGGTCTGGAAACGGAGATGCACGAGACCAAACCGGTTCTAAGGCAGGGAGCGTTGCTCTCTACCGTGGGCATTCTCCTCACCATTCTCTTTACGGGAACGTTCATATATCTGGTGGCTGCCAAGGCCATCAGTGGGGTGTCCACCCTGGCAGGAGCTATGCTGGTGGCCGCCGTTCTCTCGTCCACAGACTCTACGGCCGTGTTCTCCATCCTTCGCAGCAAGCGTCTGCAGCTGAGAGAGCACCTGGGCCCTATGCTGGAGCTGGAATCCGGAAGTAACGACCCTATGGCCTACGCCAGCACCATCGTTCTGGTCAAGCTCATCAACGGTGTAGACCTTACCTTCTTCAACCTGCCTGAGTGGGCCACCGGTTTTGCCGTGGTCCTCATTCTGGTCTATCAGCTGGCCATAGGTTTCCTGGTGGGTATTCTGGTGGGCCGCTTCGCCAAGTGGCTCTTCCCCAAGCTCAACCTCACCTCCAGCCCCCTCGTCAGCATTCTGGTGCTCAGCCTGGCTTTCTTTGCCAACGGCTTCGGCTCCCTGGTGGGCGGCAACGGCCTGTTGGCCCTGTATGTGGCGGCCATTTCCATAGGCAATTCTTCTACGCTGCCCCAGAAGAGGGAAGTGCTCAAGTTCTTCGACGGTATGTCCTGGCTCTCGCAGCTCGTTATGGTGCTGTTGCTGGGTGTCCTGGCCCGTCCTACGCACATTCCTCCCGTGCTGGTTCCGGCCCTTCTCATCGGCCTGTTCCTTATCTTTGTGGCACGTCCGGCGGCTGTCTTCCTGACGCTGCTGCCTTACCGCAAGCTGCCGGCCCGGGCCAAGCTGTTTGTCTCCTGGGTGGGCATCAAGGGTGCCGGTCCCATTCTCTTTGCCCTATACACGGTGGTACACGAGGTAGGCGGCTCCACGGAGATATTCAATATCGTGCTTGTGATTACGCTGCTTTCGCTGCTGCTCCAGGGAATGTCCCTGCCCACGGTGGCCAAGTGGCTCAACCTCAGTATAGACGAAGATCCGGAGGTAGAGACCTTCGGCCTGGATTTACCCGAGGAAATGGGTATGATGCGTGACCACGTGGTGGGAGAAGAGGCCGCCGGGCAAACCCTGCGGGATCTCCACCTTCCGCACGGCATCCGCGTCATTATGGTCAAGCGGGGAGACCGTTTCCTGGTGCCGCACGGCAGTATGAAACTGGAAGCCCTGGACCATCTGCTGATTATGATGGGAGAAACCGATGATTAAGTTTAATTTTGACAAAAGAAGGACCTGGTTCCAGATTGCCCAGGTTGTAGTGGCCGCCATTGTGGTGGAGGCTACTTCTTTTGTGCAAATTAATCTTCTGGTCAAGAGTTCCCGTCAGGAAGCAGCGCTCAAGGCCAACAGCGTGCTCAGCAACACAGAGT
>JAEEQI010000091.1 GCA_016285215.1 Bacteroidales bacterium
TGGTTCCAGGGCTCTACTATTCCATCCAGCTCTCCCAGGCGGATACGGGCAGCCAGCAGCCTCTCCAGCGAGCGGTCTACATCGGCCTCATCCAAAAGGCCGCGCTCTACGGCTTCCGGAATCTTGGGATAGGCGTTGCCGCACTCCAGGTCCGTACCCGTATGAATGGCCGCAGCCACCGCAGAAGCGGCATCGGGGCTGAATCCGTGACGGCCGGGCTCAAAGAAATCGCTCACAGCCCAGCAGTCCGATACCACGAGTCCCTTGTAACCCCATTCTCCGCGAAGGATGGTGTTAATCAGGTAATCGCTGGCGCCGCAGGGCTCTCCGCGGAAGCGGTTGTAGGCTATCATCACTTCCTGCACGTTGGCCTTGGTAACCAGGTCCTTGAAGGCAGGAAGATAGGTTTCTCTCAAATCCCTTTCGGAGACCACGGCATCGTAGGAATGGCGGTTCCACTCCGGACCGGAATGCACGGCAAAGTGCTTGGCGCAGGCGTGGGCCTTGAGCACATCGGCCTTGGAAGGACCCTGCAGGCCGTGCACGACGGCCATACCCAGCTGCCCGGTGAGGAACGGATCTTCTCCGTAGGTTTCCATACCGCGTCCCCAGCGAGGGTCGCGGAAGATGTTGATGTTGGGGGTCCAGAAGGTCAGGCCCTGGTACCAGCCCACGTGACCGGAGGCCACGGCCTGGCGGTTCTTGATGCGGGCTTCATCACTCACGGCGGTAAACACCTCATTGACCAGGGGCTTGTCAAAAGAGGCCGCCATGGCAATGGGCATAGGGAAGACGGTGGCCTTTCCGTTGCGGGCCACGCCGTGAAGGGCCTCGTTCCACCAGTTGTACGCCGGAATGCCCAGCGCTTCAATGGGGGCCGAAGAATGGGTCATCAGAGAGGCCTTCTCTTCCAGGGACATCTTGGAAATCAGCTCCCTGGCCCGCTGTTCGGGCGTAGGAGCACAGGACAGGAGCAAGAGGGCTGCCAATCCCGTTACAATGTATTTATGCATAAATAGGTAGGATTTAGTCCATACTGGTGAGTTCCACTCCGGGAACCTCGTGGAAGATATCCATAACGCCCACGGGATACTCTCTTTTGCGAATCAGGAGAGAGAAAGAGGCCTTGTAAACGTCTCCTTCCTTGCTCCAGGAGCAGCGGGACACCCGCTTGCCCAGGGCTTTGACTATGGATTCAATATCTTCCTGGGACTTTGCCTTCAAAGTGACAGCTACCTGACGTTCTCCCAACTTGAAAGTATAGAAGTGCATAGCTTCCATACAGATGATGAGGATGATCAGGCAGAGGATGGCCATAGTGTAAAGGCCGCTGCCAATGGAAAGGCCGATGGCACCGGTTACCCAGATACCCGCCGCCGTGGTAAGACCCACCACGTGGCTGCCGGTCTTCATAATGATACCGCCGCAGACGAAACCCAGACCGCCCACCACACCGGCAGCGATACGGGCGGCGTCAAACTTGACCGCCTCCGGGAAACCGAACTGGGAAATAATCATAAACAGGCAGGCGCCCATAGCCACCAGCACGTGCGTGCGGACCCCGACTCCCTTGCCGCGGAATTCACGCTCGTAACCAATGATTGCGCCAACGATTCCCGCCGATACCAGGCGGATGCAAAGTTCTAATTCTAGTGTCATAATTCACAAATTTAAGTTTTTCTTTCCAAAAATGAAAGAGTTACATAAAAAAGCGCGCGAGGGAAATCTCCCCCGCGCGCCAGCGTAGCATAAGTTTAAAAAAGTGTTTTATTTAGCTTGCGGGGCCAGCACGTTATGAACGGGCCAGCTCTGGGCTTTCTTGAGGGTGAAGGGAGCGGTGGCGCGGATATCGTCCACGGAGGCACCAAACTGCACCTTGTAGGAACCGGCGGCAGCTTCCCAGGCACTGGCGGCCTCGTTGAAGGAAGCCAGTTCGTAGGCGCTCACATTGAGGGTCAGGGTCTGGCTCTCACCGGGCTTGAGCTCCTTGGTCTTGCCAAAGGCCTTGAGTTCGCGGGCGGGCTTGTCCAGACCGCCGGCAGGGGCGCTCACGTAGAGTTCCACTACTTCCTTACCGGCTACGGAACCGGTGTTGGTAACGGTGATGCTGGCCTGGAAACCATCGGCCACAGCCTTCACGACGGGCTTGCTGTAAGCAAAGTTGGTGTAGCTCAGACCAAAGCCGAAGGGATAGGAAACGGCCACGTCACGGGTGACGAAGTGACGGTAACCCACCCAGATGCCTTCCTCGTAGTTGGTGTAGTCCACATCCTTCTGAGGCTGACGGGGACCCCAGGAGAAGCCGCCGCGGGCAGCGTTCTGCTGGTAGTTGTACGGGAAGTTGGCGCTGGACGGATGATCCATAAAGTTCACGGGGAAGGTCATAGGCAGCTTGCCGGAAGGGTTCACCTTGCCGGTGAGGACGTCGGCCACGGCGTTGGCGCCTTCCTGACCGGGGCTCCAAGGCAGGACAATGGCATCTACGAGGTTCTTCCAGGAGTTGGTCTCAATGACACCGCCCACGTTCAGAACCACAATCACTTTCTTACCCAGGGCGTGATAAGTGGAGCTTACACGCTGCAGGAGTTCGCGCTCAATGGAGGTGAGCTCGAAGTCGTCCATCATCTTGCGGTCTGCACCTTCACCGGCGTTGCGGCCCAGGACCACCACGGCCACGTCGTTGGCACGGGCCTGGTTGTTGATACCGTTCTCGGGGATGGCTACCTCGGAGAGTTTTCTGCGGGAGAACCAGGACATACCGGTGCCGGCCACGGCCGTCTGGGCGGCGTCGTAGGCCTTGAAGGCCGTGTAGAAGTCTACCAGGCTCTTGTCCAGGGTGAAGCCGGCATTCTGCATACCGTCTACCATATTAACCACATAGGCCTTGTTCACATCACCGGAACCGGTACCACCGGCCACGAAATCGATGGAGGAAACGCCGTAGAGGGCCACTTTTTCCGTTCCCTTGAGCGGGAGGGCGGCGTTCTCGTTGCGGAGGAGGACGATGGCCTCACCGGCGGCCTTGCGGGCCACCTGGGCGTGGGCCTTCAGATCCGGCTTGTTGGAGAACTTGTAACCTTTGAAGCGAGGGGTGCGCACAATGTAGGTGAGCATATTGCGGACGTTGCGGTCCAGCTCTTCCTGGGAGATGGTGCCATCCTGGACACCGGCGATGATGCGGTCAATCTCGTTCTGGTTACCGGGTTCCATAAGGTCGTTACCGGCCTTGGTGCTCTTGACGGTACCGGCCTTGTTGCCCCAGTCCGTCATCACGATACCCTTGAAGCCCCATTCGTCACGGAGAACCGTGGTGAGGAGGCCTTCGCTCTGCTGGGTATAGTCGCCGTTGAGTTTGTTATAGGAACTCATCACCGTCCAGGGCTGGGCCTCTTTGACGGCAATTTCGAAGTTCTTGAGATAAATCTCGCGGAGGGCGCGCTGGGAGATGATGGCATCGTCCTCGTTGCGGTTGGTCTCCTGGTTGTTGGCAGCATAGTGCTTGATGGAGGTACCAACGCCATTGCTCTGGATACCCTTTACATAAGCGGCAGCCATCTTACCGGAAAGGAGCGGATCCTCGGAGAAATACTCGAAGTTACGGCCGCACAGAGGGTTTCTGTGGATGTTCATACCGGGGGCCAGGAGCACGTCTACGCCGTATTCCAGAACCTCGTTACCCATAGCCTTGGTAACTTCTTCCACCAGGGAAAGATCCCAGGAGCTGGCCAGGAGCGTACCCACGGGGAAACCGGTGCAATAATAAGTGTTGGAGTCTCCGGGACGGGTGGGCTGGATGCGGAGGCCGGCAGGGCCGTCGGCCAGCACGGTCACGGGGATACCCAGGCGGTCGATGTTGCGGGTGTTACCGGCGGCACCGGGAACGTTGGACGAAACACCGGAAGTGACGCCGTTGACCATAGCTGCGCGGGCACCGCCCACCAGCAGGGTGGCTTTTTCCTGAAGGGTCATGGCTTTGAGGACCTCTTCAATGTTGTTTTCATTCAGCTGAGGCTGGGCAAAGACCGAGAGGGCCATTCCCAGAGCTGCAAGCGTAAGAAGGATACGTTTCATATAAGTGTTTTTAGTTTATGGGTTTTTCAGCATTACAAAGATACAGTTTCCTATGTTCAAAAATTTATCAATATTGCCCAAAAGCGTTTCTTTTTCTTCATTTTCCATTATTTAAATATATCTTTGTAAAGTTAACCGCACAATAATTAACCCTATTTTATCATATGAAGAAAACCATCCTGATTTCTGCCGCTGTCCTGGCCCTTGCCGGATGCCAGAGCGGAGACCCCCAGCTGGGCAAATCCTCCGTGGACAAAGTCCTCAAGGCTATGACCCTGGAAGAGAAAGTACACTTTGTCATTGGCATGGGCATGGCCGGAAGTGATGGCACCTCCGCCGTTGTGGGCGCCACCGAAGACATTGTCCCCGGCGCCGCCGGCACCACCTACCCCATCCCCCGCCTGGGCATTCCTTCCATCGTACTCGCAGACGGCCCTGCCGGCCTCCGTATCAACCCCACCCGCGAGAACGACCCTAACACGTATTACTGCACCCACTTCCCCATTGGCACCCTCCTCTCCAGCACCTGGAACCAGGAACTGGTGGAAAGCGTAGGTGAAGCCATGGGCCAGGAAGTTCACGAATACGGGGCCGATGTCTATCTGGCTCCCGCCCTCAACATCCACCGTCACCCCCTCAACGGCCGTAACTTCGAGTACTACTCGGAAGACCCCGTGGTGGCCGGCAAGACCGCTGCCGCTTATGTGCGCGGCGTCCAGAAGAACGATGTGGGCACTTCCGTGAAGCACTTCGCCTACAACAACCAGGAGACCAACCGTACCGGCAACAACGCCATCATCAGCCCCCGCGCCCAGCGCGAGATTTATCTCAAGGGCTTTGAGATCACGGTTAAAGAGGCCGATCCCTGGACCATTATGAGCTCCTACAACAAGATCAACGGCACCTACACCTCCCAGAGCCGGGACCTCATCACCACCGTCCTGCGTGACGAGTGGGGCTTCAAGGGCCTGGTTATGACCGACTGGTACGGCGGAGACAACGCAGCCGAGCAGATTGCCGCCGGCAACGATATGCTCCAGCCCGGTACCGTTCTGCAGTATCAGCAGATTATGGACGCCCTCAAGGACGGTTCCCTCACCGAGGAGCAGCTGGACGTTTGCGTCAAGCGCTGCCTGGAGCTGGTCAAGCGCAGCCCCAAGGTAAAGGGTTACAAGTACAGCAACAAGCCGGACCTGAAGGCTCACGCCACCGTTACCCGTCAGAGCGCCCTGGAAGGCATGGTTCTGCTGGAGAACAACGGTGTCCTGCCCCTCAAGGACGTTAAGAACGTAGCTGTTTACGGCTGCACCTCCTTTGATTTCGTGGCCGGCGGTACCGGTTCCGGTAATGTGAACCGCGCCTACACCGTGTCCCTGCTGGACGGCCTCAAGAACGCCGGCTTCAATGTGGACGAGAGCGCCAAGGAAACCTATCTCAAGCACATTGAAAGCGAGAAGGCTGCCTTCCAGGCCACCCTGGATCCCAACAACAACCTGTCCGCCTTCTTCCCCGTACCCCGTCCCACCGAGCTCATTCCCAGCCCCAAGGAACTGGCCGCTTCCGTCAAGGACAACGACGTAGCCATCATCACCTTCGGCCGCAACTCCGGTGAGTTCTTTGACCGCAGCGCTGCAGACTTCGAGCTCTCCAAGAGCGAGAAGGCCCTCCTCACCGCCGTCACCACCGCCTTCCACAAGGCTGGCAAGAAAGTAGTGGTTGTGCTCAACATCGGCGGTGTCATTGAGACCCACTCCTGGAGCTGGATGCCCGACGCCGTTCTGCTAGCCTGGCAGGCCGGTCAGGAAGGCGGCAACTCCGTCACCGATATTCTCACCGGTGTAGAGAGTCCCTCCGGCAAGCTGCCTATGACCTTCCCTATGAACCTTATGGACGCCGCTTCTTCCAAGAACTTCCCCATCGACGCCACCAAGGACGTCTACTTCATCAACCGCAGAGAGAACACCGGCGTCAAGGACATTGACCAGACCGACTATGCAGAAGGCATTTATGTAGGTTACCGCTGGTTTGACAAGCATAACATCTCTGTTTCTTATCCTTTCGGTTACGGACTTAGCTACACCAGCTTTGAGTATTCCAATCCCACCGTCAAGAACGACGGAAAGACCGTCACCGCCACCGTTACCGTCAAGAATGTTGGTGATGTGGCCGGTAAGGAAGTGGTAGAACTCTACGTTTCCGCACCCGAAAGCAACCTGGACAAACCCGTGAAGGAACTCAAGGCCTACGCCAAGACGGGCAAGCTCGCTCCCGGCGAAAGCCAGACCCTCACCCTCACCTTCCCCACTGCTGAGCTCGCCTCCTTCGACGAAGAAGCCAGCGCCTGGAAGGTAGACGCTGGCACTTATCAGTTCCTCTTCGGTGCCTCCTCCAGAGACATCCGCTGCACGGCCGAGGCCGAAGCGGCTGCTTCAGAGGTGCCCGCTCATCGCGTGCTTCTTAAGCAGTAAAGAGGGTCTCTTTCAGAATCTCCGAAACCGTGGGGTGCGGGAAGACAACTTCCTTGAGCTGCTCCACGGTTATTTTTTTGTCTATGGCAATGCAGGCGCTCTGGATAATCTCCGAGCAGGGATTGCCCAGCATATGGACGCCCAGGACCTCGTGGGACTTGGCGTCCACTATTACCTTGCAAAGGCCCTCTCCCCTCTCGTTCTCGGCTACAAAACGGCCGCTGAAAGCCATAGGGAGCTTGAGGACGCAGAAATCCAGCCCCTGCTTGGCGGCTTCGGCCTCCGTGACGCCCACGCCGGCCACTTCCGGATTGGTGTACACCACGCCGGGGATGGCCTTGTAGCTCATAGCGTCTTCCTTGCCCAGGATGGTATTAAGCGCCACTTCTCCCTCGCGGGAAGCCGTGTGGGCCAGCATACTGAAGCCCGTCACGTCACCGGCGGCATACACGCCCGGCACGTTGGTGCGCATCTTTTCGTCCACCTTGATGCCGAAAGGACGGCCGGCGGGATTGAGCGCCAGTTCAACGCCAATGTTCTCCAGGCCTATGCCCTGGATGTTGGCCCTTCGGCCCACGGAAACCAGAATCTTGTCTCCGGCTGCCCGGCAGGTGTTGCCCTCGGCGTCTTCGTAGACTACCTCGTTGCCTTCCACGGCCACCACTTTGCAGCTCAGGTGGAACTCCACGCCCTTCTTGGCATACTGGGCCTGCAGCATAGCGCTGATCTCGTCGTCCAGCGGTCCCAGGATCTTGGGCAGCATCTCCACCACCGTCACCTGCGTGCCAATGGAGTTGAAGAAGCTGGCGAATTCCATTCCAATGACGCCGCCGCCAATGACCACCAGGCGCTCCGGCTGCTCGGTGAGGGACAGAATCTCGCGGTTGGTCACCACCACGTCTCCCAGTCCCTCGCGAAGGCCCGGAATGGGCGGGACAGCCGCCTCAGAGCCCGTGCAGATAAGGATATTACGGGCCGAATAGCTGGTTTCACCGGCCGTAAGGACAAATCCATCGGCCTCCTTGCCGGTAATCACGGCTTCTTCCTTGATTACCTCCACATTGGCGTTTCTCATCTGCACCTTGACGCCGCCCACCAGCTTTTTCACCACCTTCTCCTTGCGTTTGAAGATGGCTCCAAAGTCAATGGCGCTCTCCGGCACATTGACGCCGTAACGGTCGGCGTGCTGGGTATAATCGTATACTTTGGCGCTGTAAAGGAGGGTCTTTGTGGGGATGCAACCCTCGTTGAGGCACACGCCGCCCAGTTCCCTCTTTTCAAAGAGCACAACGGAAAGACCCGCGGCTCCGGCCCGTCCGGCGGCTACATAACCGCCGGGGCCTCCACCCAAAATGGCAAGATCGTACATAGTTTATTGCTTGATTGTATAAGTTCCTGAAGAATATTCTTTGGCGGCTTCTTCTCCCGGCAGGGTCACGCTGGCCCTGGCTCCATCGGGCACGGTGAATTCCCACACCCAGGTATCGTCCTCATAGTGCCAGGCACTCTTAATCTCTCCGGCCGCGCTCTTGTACTGCGCCTTAACGGAGCCCAGCTGCCTGTTGGGCACGGGCTTCATAATGATGTGCTTGAAACCGGGATCTGCAGGGTCGGAGGCAATGCCGGCCACGGTTTCCCAGATCCATTCGCACACGGCGCCATAGGCGTAATGGTTGAAGCTGTTCATACCGTTGGGACCCATTCCCTTGTCTTCCATATAGCTGTTCCAACGCTCCCAGATGGTAGTGGCTCCGTTGTCAATGGAATAGAGCCAGCTGGGGTTCTTGCGCTGGAAGAGGAGCTCGTAGGCCATATCCACCATACCGTTCTCCGTAAGGGTCTGCATAAGGATGGAAGTGCCCAGGAAACCGGTCTGCAGGCAGTTGCCGTGATCTTTGAAGTTCTGGCGCAGGCGCTCCAGCATAGCCTGCCTGGCCACTCCGTCCACCAGACCCAGCTTCAGGGCAAAGAGGGCGGGCGTCTGCATAGTATTGAGGATGGGCAGCTGGAAAGAGCCGTCTACCTGCAGGAACTCCTCCTTCAGATATTCTTTGGCATTCTTTTCCATTTCAAAATACTTGGCGGCATCGCGGCCGGTAAAGGCGGCCATCTCCTTCATCATACCGGCATCCAGGGCCCAATAGCAGGCACCCAGATAATCCCAGTAACGCTCAGACTGAACGCGGGTGGCCGCATCCTTGTTGAAGGCGCCGCTGCAGCTCTCCAGGGCCTCGTAGCTGAGCCAGTCGGCCCAGTTGTAGTTGCCGTTCTCGGCCACCAGGGCCTTGTGCTGGTACTTTGTCTCGTTTACGTGAGCCATATATTTCTCCATAGAATCCCAGCTCTCGTCCACAATGGAGGCGTCTCCATACTGCTTCCAAATGGTCCAGGGCACAATGACGCCGGCATCGGCCCAGCCCAGACGCATCTTCTCGTTGCCATACTGGGCATAAGGCGAAACGCCCGGATAACCGCCGGTCTCGCCCTGGCTGTCGCGCACGTCCTTGAGCCACTTGTGGAAGAAGCGGTCCGTGTTGGCAAAGAAGCTGCCGGTCTCGGTAAAGACCTGCGTATCGGCCATCCAGCCCAGGCGCTCGTTGCGCTGGGGACAGTCCGTAGGAACGGAGAGATAGTTGGAAAGCTGGCCCCAGTAAGTATTGGAAATGAGGTTGTTGATTAAAACGCTTCCGGTTTCGATCTTGCCGATTTCCATATCCCGGGCAATGGAAGTGACCGGGATGGAAACAATGCTCTGGAACTGCACCGGGGCATCCGTGGTAACGGCAATGTAGCGGTATCCCCAGAAGGAGCAACGGGGGGTAAAGGATACGAAATCCGCGGCCGGACCGAAGGTGTAAGTGAGCCAGATTTCGTCATCGTCCACGCGGAGGTTGCGGCGGTGCGTGCTGCCCTCGGGGCCGTCCATGCCGCGTTTTTCGGCGCCGTTGCCGTCGTTCAGGATCTCGGAAGGACGGCAGATGACCTTGGTCCCTTCATCGGCCTTGAACACGAAGGAAGGAACGGCAGCGGCATTCTGGCCGAAGTCCACCACCAGGGTTTCCCCGGGATTCAGCTCAATCACATCCCCGATTCCATAGTTGCGTTTAATCACAATCTTGCCGTGCTCCACCTCATTTTCATTCTCCGCCTCCACGGCACCGGTCACGCCTTCCCACACATAAATCTGCATAGGCTCGAGCGTAAGGTCTTCACGCTGATAAATTTCCGCGCCGTTGTCGGGCAGGATTTCCCCCTGGAATTCCGTATTCACTTCGGGGGTCTTGAGCAATTCCGGCGTTTCGAAGCCCATGGGGCAGCGCGCGTCGTATTCTTCTCCGTCGAAGATACCCGCATGCTTCACGGGACCGGCGATGCCGGCCGTCCAGTTCTTCGTGTCGGTTCCCAGCCGTACCT
>JAEEQI010000092.1 GCA_016285215.1 Bacteroidales bacterium
TGACCCAGACGGACCATGGCGTCGTATACGCTGGAGTCTCCGTGCGGGTGGAACTTACCCATAACCTCACCCACGATACGGGCGCTCTTCTTGGTTTGGCTGGAATAGCTCAGGCCCATATTGTCCATACCAAACAGAACGCGGCGCTGAACGGGTTTGAGACCGTCGCGGGCATCCGGAAGGGCACGGGACACGATTACCGACATAGAATAGTCGATATAGGCCGAACGCATCTCGTGGTCTATCTCTACCTGCTCGATGTACCCCGTCTCCTGGGGCTCCTCGAGCGGATTCTTCTCTTCGTTTTTATCCATTTTTAACTGTTCCTTATAAACATACAAAGATAAGCATTTTTTTCGGATTGAACAAGTATAAAAAATATTGAGCTTGTGCAGTGGTTTGGCACAAGCTCAGTCTATCTTTGCAGCAGAAATTAAAACGAAAGCGTTATGAGAAACACGGATTACAACCTCGAAACCCTGGGAAATATGATTTCCTCCGATACTTCCTTCAAGGCCCTCCAGGATATGATCAAAGACCTGGACCTGGAGCTCGAAGACGCCCTGGCTCTTTAGTCTGCCTTAAGTTCAACCACCGTGGATTCCTTGTCCGGAGACAGGGCCACGCGGAGGGTGCGCGGGGCGGCATCGGCCTTCTTCTTGGAAACCAGGATGCGGTCGCTGATGATGAACTCGGACACCGGGTCCTCCACGTAGCGCGTCACGGCACGGCGGAGCGGACGGGCACCATAGGCGGGATCGTAGCCGGCATCGGCCACCAGGCGCTTGGCAGCGGGCGTAATGATAAGCTTGTAGCCTGCTTCCAGAGCCCTCTCGCGAAGGTCCTTGAGCTCAATATCAATGATATCCTCTATGGTCTCCTTACTCAGGGAATTGAAGTATACCTGCTCGTCCACGCGATTGATAAACTCCGGCGGGAAGGCCTTTCTGACGGCCTTTTCCACCACGCTGCGGCGGTCCACCTCCACATTGCGGCTGGCCGTGTCAAAGCCAATTCCGGTGCCATAATCCTGCACCTCACGGCTTCCAACGTTGGAAGTCATAATCACAATGGTATTCTTGAAGTCCACCGTGCGGCCGTTGCTGTCCGTTAGCCGGCCCTCGTCCATCACCTGCAGCAGCAGGTTGAAGATGTCCGGATGGGCTTTCTCAATCTCGTCCAGCAGCACCACGGCGTAAGGCTTGCGCCGCACGCGCTCGCTCAGCTGACCGCCTTCTTCGTACCCCACATAGCCGGGAGGCGCGCCAATGAGGCGGGACACGCTGAACTTCTCCATATATTCGCTCATATCAATGCGAATGAGGTTATCCTCGCTGTCAAACAGATACTCGGCCAGAGAACGCGCCAGCTGGGTTTTACCCACGCCGGTGGGGCCGAAGAAAAGGAAGGTACCAATGGGCCGATGGGGGTCCTTGAGGCCCGCGCGGTTGCGCTGGATGGCACGCACCACCGTCTCGATGGCTTCGTCCTGGCCGATGATGCGGCCTTTGAGCCGGTCGCGCATCTTCACAATGCGGTTGCCCTCGCTTTCGGCCACCTTGTTCACGGGAATGCCCGTCATCTTGGAGACCACCGTGGCTATGTCTTCGGCCGAAACCACCTTCTCACTGCCCTTCTTGCGGGACATAGACAGGCGCACCATAGAACCGGCCTCGTCAAAGGCGTCAATGGCTTTGTCGGGCAGGGACTTGTCCGTAATATAGCGGTCCGTGAGGCGCACGGCAGATTCTACGGCTTCGTCTGAGTACTTGAGGCCGTGGAACTCTTCATATTTGGGGCGCAGCTGGTGCAGAATCTCTATGGACTGGGCCACGCCGGTGGGCTCTACCACAATCTTCTGGAAGCGGCGGTCAAGGGCGCCGTCCTTCTCTACAATCTTGGTGAATTCGTCCAGGGTGGTGGCGCCAATACACTGGAACTCTCCGCGGGCCAGGGCGGGCTTGAGCATATTGGCGGCATCCAGGCTTCCGGATGCACCGCCGGCTCCCACGATGGTATGGAACTCATCAATGAAGAGGATGATGTCGGGGTTCTCGCTGGCCTCTTTGATGATGGTCTTGAGGCGCTTCTCAAAATCTCCGCGGTATTTGGTACCGGCTACAACGGAAGCTATGTCCAGCGAGAGGATGCGCTTCTTGGCCAGGGCGGCCGAAATGTCGCCGTGCGCAATCTTCTGCGCAATGCCCTCTACGATGGCCGATTTTCCCACGCCGGGCTCACCTATGAGCATAGGGTTGTTCTTCTTTCTTCGGCCCAGAATCTCTATGACGCGGGAAATCTCGCTGTCGCGGCCAACTACCGGATCCAGCTTGCCGTCGCGGGCGGCCTGGGTGAGGTCGTAGGCGAACTCCTCAATGTCCAGCTTCTTCTCTTCGGGTTCTTCGTCGGGTCCCTGGGACGGCTGCTGCTCCTGGGGCTCCTGCTTGGGCCTCAGCAGACCTTCGTCTTCCATAAAAGCCAGCAGGCGGCCGTAGTCGATGCCGTGGGTGCGCAGATACATTTGGCCATAGCTCTCGGTGGTGCGGCACAGGGCCAGCAGCAGGTGCTGGGGCTGGGCCAGGGAGCTCTTGAGGCGGGAGGCCTCCATAACGGTGATGCTGAGCACGTTCTGTGCCTGGCGGGAGAAGGCAATGTGGTCCAGCTGCTCAAAGGGCAGGGTTTCGCCCGTGAAGATGCGCTGGTCTATGAAGGTTTTGAGGTCGGCCGGCTCTACCCCCAGGCTCTGGAGGGTACGGAAAGCGGCGTTCTCTTCCTGACGGATGATTCCCAGGAAAAGATGGTCCGGGCCAATGCCGTAACTGCCGGTTCGCATGGCCTCTTCTCGAGCGTATTTGATGACGAGGTTAAGATCCTCGGAGACTTGTAATTGCATAGGAATATTTTCTGCCCTCAAATTTACAATATTCACGCCAGTTTGACAAACTGACAAATTGTCGCTAATTTTGCATGCTATTTGCAAATGAGTGTCACGTTATGAAGAAACTACTTATTAGCATCACCCTTATGGCACTGGCCCTGAGCGCCGGAGCCCAGAACTTCGAAGGAACGTTCAAACAGGCCAAGACCCTCAAGATCACCGGAAAGGTCATCAAGAGCGAAGGCGAAATCACCTACACCGCCCCGGACCAGCTGGCCATGATTTATACCAATCCCGAAGGAGACTACTTCATCATTGACGGTCCCTTCGTGCGCATGGACCTCCGCGGTATTGCCGCCGATGTGAACACAGAGACCAACAAGGCCGTGAAACCCCAGCGCAACGCCATCCTCTACTCCATTGCCGGCAAGTACAAGGACATTGCTACGGAGATGGATGCAGACTGCCAGGAAAGCGCCGGCAAGGGCGGCGGCAAGCACGTTGTGCTCAAGATGCGCAAGGCCCTTCCCAAGGCTTATACGGGCATGGAACTGGACTACGACAAGAGCGGCCGCCTTACCCGCATGGTGCTGGAAGAGGCCGGCGGTATCTCCACCGAATACATCATCAACTACTAGACGTACAGTCCGTGCGTGTTCTTGATCTCATTCATCACAAAGGATGAGAGAGTGGAACCTATGGCGTCAATGTTACCCAGCACATTGATGATAAACTCGTTGTAGTATTTCATATCCGGCGCCTGGATCTTGAGCAGGTAGTCGTATTCTCCCGATATGTTATAACACTCCGCCACCTGGGGAATGTCCCGGATTACGGAGATAAAGTCCCGGGCCACGCCTTGGTTCATCTGCTTCAGTTTGACTGAGCAGTAGACCGTAAAGCCGCGGCCCAGTTTTTCTGCATCCAGAACGGCCACGTACTTTTTGATGAAGCCCTCCTTCTCCAGGCGCTTCATACGCTCGAAGACCGGGGTGGTGGAAAGGTTCACCCGGGCGGCCAGCTCCTTGGTGGTGAGCCGGGCGTTCTCCTGCAGTGCCCGCAGGATTTGCAAATCAATGGAGTCCAAGACAATGTCTGCCATAAGAAGATTTTTCTATTAAGGGCCGAAAAAAGGGCCGATTCTTTCTATATTTTCTATTATTATTGGCAAAATTAGCAATATATTCTAAAATTTAAAAGATTATTGTAAGATTTTTCTGCGAGTACTATCTTTGCATCACTAAAAACAGAAATATGGCAAAGATTGACACCCGCTGCGTACATGCAGGATACAACCCCGGCAAGGGAGACCCCCGCCAGGTTCCCATTATCCAGAGCACGACCTTTAAATATGAGACCTCGGACCAGATGGGAAAGCTGTTTGACCTGGAAGAGTCCGGTTACTTCTATACCCGGCTCCAGAACCCCACCCTGGACATCACCGCCGCCCAGCTCAACGACCTGGAAGGCGGCGTGGGAGCCATCCTCACCTCCTCCGGACAGGCTGCCAACCTGTTTGCCTGCCTCAACATTGCCCGCAGCGGAGACCACATTGTGGCCGCCAACAACATCTACGGCGGAACCTTCAACCTGCTGGGCGTAACCCTGCAGCAGATGGGCATCGAAGTTACCTTTATCAAGGCCGATGCCTCCGACCAGGAGATTGAAGCCGCCATCCGGCCCAACACCAAACTGGTATTTGGAGAGACCCTCTCCAACCCGGGCGTGGAGGTCTTTGACATAGAGCGCTGGGCCAAGGTAGCCCACAAGAATGGCTTGCCCCTTGTTGTAGACAACACCTTCCCCACCCCGTACCTCTGCCGTCCCTTCGAATGGGGAGCAGACATTGTGACCCACTCCACCACCAAGTACATCGACGGCCATGGCGTGAGCGTGGGCGGAGCCGTGGTAGACAGCGGCAACTTCCCCTGGGACCAGTATTCCGAGCGCTTCCCCGGGCTCACCACCCCCGACGAGTCCTACCATGGCCTCACCTATACCAAGAAGTTTGGCAAAGCGGCCTATATTGTCAAGGCTACTACGCACCTGATGCGGGACCTGGGCAGCATCCAGAGCCCCCAGAATGCCTTCTACCTGCACCTTGGCCTGCAGACCCTGCACTTGAGAATGAAGCGCCACAGCGAGAGCGCCCTCAAGGTAGCCCAGTGGCTGGAGCGGCGTCCCGAGGTAGCCTGGGTCCACTACCCCGGCCTGGAGAGCGATCCTCACCACAGCCTGGCCAAGAAATACTTGCCCAATGGCTGCAGCGGCGTTATGTGCTTCGGCCTTAAGGGCGGCCGTGCGTTTGACAACCGCTTCCTGGATGCCCTCAAGCTGGTTACCATCGAGACTCACGTGGCCGACTGCCACACCTGCGTGCTGCACCCGGCCTCCCATACCCACCGCCAGCTGAGCGACGAGCAGCTGCGCGCCGCCGGCATTGCTCCGGACCTCATCCGTCTGAGCATTGGCCTGGAAGACGTGGAAGACATTATCGGAGACCTGGAGCAGGCCTTGAAAACCGCCGCCAAATGACCCGTTACGAGATTACAATAGACCTTCCCCTGGAGAACGGAGGCGTCCTTAACGGAGCCCGCATCGTGTACCACGAGAGCGAGGCCCGCGAAGGCCGTACCATCTGGATCTGCCACGCCCTTACGGCCAACAGCAATCCGGAAGACTGGTGGCCCGAGCTGGTGGGCCCCGGCAAGGCCGTGGATACGCTCCGGGACCACGTGGTCTGTGTGAATATGCTGGGCAGCGCCTACGGCTCGGAAGGACCGGCGCGCACCCGTCCGGAGACCGGCCAGCCCTGGCTGCTGGACTTCCCTATGATTACCATCCGGGACACCGTGAACGCCTTCATTGCCGTGCGCAAGCACCTGGGCATAGAGAAGATTGACCTCCTCATTGGCGCCTCCAACGGAGGCTTCAACGCCATTGAGTGGTCCATTATGGAGCCGGAGATCTTTGGCCGCTGCCTCTTCCTTTGCACCGCGCCGCGCATCTCCCCCTTCCTGGGAGCCACCGTGGAAGCCCAGCGAATGGCCCTGGAGGCCGATCCTACCTTCCGCGAAGCCAAGGACCTGCAGGGCGGAGCCGCCGGCCTCAAGTGCGCCCGCGCCCAGGCCCTCATCAGTTACCGCAGTTTCAAAGGCTATGGCCTTACCCAGGCCGAAGCCGACCCCGACACCCTCTTTGCCGGCCGCGTAGCCTCGTACGAGCGGTACCAGGGCGAGAAGCTGGTGCGCCGCGGCTTTGACGCCTACTCCTACTTCACCCTCTGCAACGCCCTGGACAGTCACAACGCCGGACGCGGACGCGGCGGAGTCAAGGAGGCCCTCAAGCGCATCAAGGCAGCCTGCACGGTGGTGGCGGTAGATTCCGACCTCATCTTCCCGCCCTCGGAAGGCCGCGAATGGGTATCGTGGATTCCCAATGCCCGTCTTATAGAAATCAGTTCCCTCTTCGGCCACGACGGCTTCCTGCTGGAGACCGCCAAACTATCGGCCTTAATCTTATAGCGAACGTATGCAAGTATTAAAATTCGGAGGCAGTTCCGTTGCCAACGCCGGAGCCATGCTCCAGGTTATCAATATTGTAAAAAAGGCCCTGGAGACCGACCGCACCATCCTGGTGAGCTCGGCCATCAGCGGCTGCACCGATGAGCTCATTGCCATTGGCCGCCTGGCCGGTGCGCGTGACAAGAGCTTTGAGGAGCGGCTGCAGACCCTCCGCGAGCGGCATTATGCCATTATCCGGGAGCTGCTGCCCAAAAGCGCGCAGGGGAAAACCCTTAAAACAGTGGACGACCTGTTTGACCAGCTGGCCAGCATCCTGCAGGGCGTGTTCCTGCTGGGTGAGCTCTCCCCCACCAGCCTGAGCGCCGTGGAGAGTTTTGGAGAACTGTTTTCTACCCGTATTCTTACCGATAAGTGCCAGTCGCTGGGCCTGGCCTGCCAATGGCTGGACGCCCGCGAACTGGTTGTTGTGCGCGGCGGCACCGTGGATGCTTCCATCACCTACAAGCGCATCCAGGAAAGCGTAAGCCGCCATCTGCACACGCAGCTCTTCATTGTTCCGGGCTTCATTGCCCGGGACGAGGAAGGCCGCCCCACCACCCTGGGCCGCGGCGGTTCCGACTACACCGCCTCCCTCTTTGCCGTGGGCGTTCACGCCCGCCGGGAGGAGATCTGGACCGACGTCCCCGGCATTATGACCGCCAATCCCAAGGTGGCTCCTTCGGCCCGTACCATTCCCAACATCTCCTACAGGGCTGCGCAGGAACTGTCTCACTTTGGGGCCAAGGTCATTTACCCGCCCACCATCCAGCCGGTGGTGGCCGAAGGCATTCCCATCTACGTGAAGGACACCTTCCACCCCGAGAACCCCGGCACGCTGGTGGAGAAGAATCCGCCCCAGACCGAGGGCGGCGTCATTGGCCTGGCGCACTCGGAAGGCATTGCCCTCATCTCGCTGGAAGGCAGCGGTATGGTGGGCGTTCCGGGCTTCAGCGCCCGTCTGTTTGACGCCCTCTACCGCAAGGGCATCAACATCATCCTCATTACGCAGGCCTCGTCAGTGCACTCGATGTGCATTGCCATCTCGGCCGCCGATGCCGAGAAGGCCCGCCAGGCAGCCGACAACTGCTTTGCCTACGAGATTTCGCTGGGCAAGCTCAACCCCCTCAAGGTGGAGACCGGCTACTCCATTGTGTGCGTGATTGGCGACGATATCCTGGGCCACAGCGGCGCCACGGGCCAGATGCTGGCCGCCCTGGGCCGCCACGGCATCCCGGTTCGCGCCACCGCGCAGGGCTCCTCCGAGAGGAATATCTCCGTGATTGTGCCTTCGGCCCGGGCCGAGGAGGCCATCCGCGCCATCCACCACGTCTTCTTTGAGAAGGACGAGCGCCAGATGGTACCGGTTTTCATTGCCGGCTATGGCCGCGTGGGGAAGGCCCTGGTGCAGATGATCCACGAAAACGCCGACGCCATTGCCAAGCGTTCGGGCAAGGAACTGCGCGTCTGCGGCATTGCCCGCAGCACCAAATACGTGATTAACACGGAAGGTCTGGACCTTTCCAAAGCGGGTCAGCTGTTGGAAAAAGGCCAGCCCGGCTCCTATATCGATGCCCTTTGCGGCCTGTCGGTGGAGAATCCCCTCTTCATAGACTGCACCGCCAACGAGGAAATCGGCTACCGGTATCCGGACCTGTTCCAGTGCGGATACGGCGTAGTGGCCTGCAACAAGATTCCCTTCTCCGGCACCTATGCCCAGTTCCGGAATCTTCAGGCCGATGCCCAGCGCGCCGGGGTTGCCCTCCGCTACGAAACCACGGCCGGCGCCGCCCTGCCGGTGCTGGTTACCCTGGACCGCGTGGTCCAGAGCGGAGACCGCCTGGTGAGGATGGAAGCCGTCCTCTCCGGCACCCTCAACTACCTGCTGGACAACTACAAAGGCACCGGCTGGGAAGAGCTGGTGGAGGAAGCCCGTGTAAAAGGGTACACCGAACCGGATCCCAATATTGACCTCAGCGGCATGGATGTCCTAAGAAAGATTCTCATCCTCAGCCGCCAGGCGGGCATTCCGCTGGAAGAGCCCCAGGTAAAACTGGAGCCCATTCCCGCCGATATTGCCCAACGCTATGAAAAGGCCGCCGCCGCGGGCCGGAAGCTTCGGTACGTGGCTTCCGTGGATGCCGAGGGGCACGCCACCGTGGGCCTGCAGGAAGTGGGACCCGAAAGCCCGCTGTACGGACTCCGCGGAACGGACAATGCCGTCCTCATCACCACCGGAGACTACCCTTCCCCGATGCTCATACAAGGAGCAGGAGCCGGCACGCGCCAGACGGCGGGTGGGCTCCTGAACGATATAATGCTAAGCGTTTAGTTCCTACAGGGAAGCCATGCGCTCCAGACTGGTTTCCACCAGCTGGCGCATGATGGGCTTGTAGTCTGTGTTGGTGCTCTTCAGATAGCGGTTGGCTATGATGCAGCACACGGTGCAGGCATTGTGGCCCAGGTGGGCGGCCATGCCGGCCAGCGGGGAACTCTCCATCTCAAAATTGGTGATGCGGTAGTCTTCCCCTCCCGTGGAGAAGCGGAAACTCTCAATGTCTTCCAGCATATGGGGCATAGCCAGCGGAATGCGTACCACACGGCCCTGGGGACCATAGAAGCCGGGGGCCGATATGGTAGCGCCCTTGATGGTAATGTCCTTCATCAGGTCTATGATCTTGGAAGACGCCTTCACGAAATAAGGGGACGGAAGGACATCCGGCCAGTTCATATGCTTCTTGAAGGCCTCCTCTACCTCGGGGATGGTCACTTTTTCCCGGTTTCCGTACCAGTTCATCACTCCGTCGAAGCCCACGCTGATGTGGGACAGCACATAGCTTCCCAGCGGAATATCGGCATGGAGGGCTCCGGAAGTTCCGATTCTGAGGATATTGAGGGTGCGGTGCTCGGGCTTGACCTCGCGGGTTTCAAAGTCTACGTTGGCCAGGGCGTCCAGCTCTGTCATCACAATGTCTATATTGTCCGGGCCAATTCCGTGGGACAGCGCGGTGATGCGCTTTCCCTTGTATTTGCCGGTAATGGAGACAAACTCACGGGAGGCATTGCGGCATTCGATGTCTGACAGGTAATCTGCCAGGATGTCAATGCGGCCAGGGTCTCCCATCATGATCACGTTGTCTGCCAGCTGCTCGGGCTTCATATGGAGGTGAAAGACGGAACCGTTTCCGTTGATTATTAGTTCTGATTCGGGTATTCTCATAACAGTAGGTTTAGTGTGGCAAAGATAAGAATTATTTACTACATTTGTACAAATGACACACTCTATGAAACGTTTCACTATCCTTGCCGCGCTCCTGGCGCTCTGGGTATTGCCCGTCAAGGCCGATGAAGGCATGTGG
>JAEEQI010000093.1 GCA_016285215.1 Bacteroidales bacterium
GGACGCGGTTGCGCAGGGAACCCACATAGTGTCCCAGGTGCAGTTTGCCGGTAGGGCGGTCGCCGGTAAGGATGATTCTTCCCATAAACTCGTTAAAATTGAGCCACAAAAATAGTCAAAAATTGCGAGGTGGGCAAGCAATACTTTGCAGGCTAGGTTTTTTTTCATATCTTGCAAATAATTAGGGCATATCATGCTGCGTATCAAAACCATACTGCTCACGGCAACGCTCCTGCTTTGCCTCCGGGTCTCCGGACAAGGCCGGCTGGTATCCGTGCAGCGGGAGCAGACCCTTTCCCTGAAACAGCAAATCGATTCGGTTGTCCGGGAATTTGGACTGGACGTACAGAAAAATGACCTGGCCTTAGCATTCCGACTCCTCAAGCTCATTAAAAGGGATGTTCACTGCGTAGCCCTCACCTACCGTACCGTGGATCCCAAAGGGAGAGAGATTACCGCATCCGGACTAGTCTCTTATCCCGAGCACGGCTGGTGGCGGGGAACGGTAGAAATGTCCCCCTATAATCGCGAAAAACCCCTTTGCGGTACTTCCCGCCTGTACACAACAGAAGTTCTGGCCTCCGTATTGGGATATGTAACGCTGATTCCGGACAATATCGGCTACGGCGTCACGGACTCTTTGGCCATTGCCTACCAGATGAGCGAAAACAGCGCTTTGGTATCGGCCCACCTTAGGGAAGCGGCCACGGAGTATTTCCGGGAGCATCTGGGCAGGCAGCTCCCGCGAAACACCTATTTGTTCGGTTACTCCCTGGGGGCGCCCAACGCCCTGGCCCTGGCTTACCACTATGCCGACCATCCCCAAAGTAATGTCCGAATGAAAGCCGTCTGCCTGGGCAGCGGCGCCTATGACCCGGCGCTTGCCTTTGAACTGATCTTGGCTCGCGGAGAGGTGAGCTATCTGATTTACCCGGGTTTTGTCCGCAGCCTGAACAGCTGGATGGATACCGGACTGGACCCGTCCCAACTGTTCTGTGGGAAGGTGCTGGAAGACTATGAGATCATTTCCGGGGGTCAGACGAGTCCCTTGGACCTGGCTCGGGAGTATGGAACAGATATCCACTCTTACCTGCACCCTGATTTTTTCAACGACCAGGGAACCCCCGACATCCTCCGCCTGAAGGAGGCCTTGAAATCTCTGTCAATTCCCCAGAAAAGCCTTCGCCCTCTGCCGGCCTCCGTGGAAGTAGTTCTCCGCCATTCGGCCGAAGATGATATCGTCCCTGTTGCCTGCACCGATTCCCTCTACCAGAACATAAAGGCGCCCTGGCATTCTGTAATCTACCGCAGGGACAAAAAAGGAACGCACTACGAAACCGCAGTGCGCTCCTTCATAGACTTAGCACTTTTACTTCTGTAATTACTGCTCGTCGGGACCCTGGTCCTGCGGGCCGGGCTGAGGACCCTGAGGGCCGCCCTGGAAAGGACCCTGAGGTCCGGCCTGCTGGCCGGCCTGGTACATCTTCTCGAAGGCCTTGTTGAGGGCTTCGGTGTAGCGGTCGATATCGGCCAGGTTCTGGGCCTTGACCGCTTCCTTCAGGGCATTGCAGTTGGTCTCTACCTCGGACTTGACGTCTGCAGGGACCTTGTCTCCATTCTCCTTCAGGAACTTTTCGGCCTGGAAGGTGAGGGCGTCGGCGTTGTTGATCTTGTCGATGCGCTCCTTTTCGGCCTGGTCGGCTGCTTCGTTGGCCTTGGCCTCGTCACGCATACGCTGGATCTCGGCGTCGGACAGGCCGCTGGAGGCCTCGATGCGGATGTGCTGCTCCTTACCGGTGGCCTTGTCTACGGCGCTCACGTTCAGGATACCGTTGGCATCGATATCGAAGGTAACTTCAATCTGAGGTACGCCACGGGGTGCGGGAGCAATGCCGTCCAGGTGGAAGATACCAATCTGCTTGTTATCCTTGGCCATAGGGCGCTCGCCCTGGAGCACGCGAATCTCTACGCCGGGCTGGTTGTCTGCTGCGGTGGAGAACACCTGGCTCTTCTTGGCAGGAATGGTGGTGTTGGACTCGATAAGCTTGGTCATAACGCCGCCGAGGGTTTCGATACCCAGGCTCAGCGGGGTAACATCCAGAAGAAGCACGTCCTTCACGTCACCGGCCAGAACGCCGCCCTGGATGGAAGCACCAATGGCTACCACTTCGTCGGGGTTCACGCTCTTGTTGGGCTCTTTGCCGAAGAAGTTCTTCACCAGCTCCTGCACGTAAGGGATACGGGTAGAACCGCCCACGAGGAGGACCTCGTCAATGTCGGAGGGATTGAGGTGAGCATCGGCCAGAGCCTGACGGCAAGGGGCGATGGAACGCTGGAAGAGGGCGTCGGACAGCTGCTCGAACTTGGAACGGGTGAGCGTCTTGGCAAGGTGCTTGGGCACACCGTCTACCGGCATAATATAAGGAAGGTTGATCTCCGTGGAGGTCTGGCTGGACAGCTCGATCTTGGCCTTTTCGGCTGCTTCCTTCAAACGCTGCAGGGCCATAGGGTCTTTCTTGAGGTCCAGACCGCCGTTCTCGGCAGCGAACTCAGAAGCGAGCCAGTCAATGATGACCTGGTCGAAATCGTCACCGCCCAGGTGGGTGTCACCGTTGGTGGACAGCACCTCAAAGACGCCGTCACCCAGCTGCAGGATGGAGATATCAAAGGTACCGCCACCGAGGTCGTACACGGCTACCTTCATATCCTTTTCCTTCTTGTCCAGGCCATAGGCCAGGGCAGCGGCGGTGGGCTCGTTGATGATACGCTTCACATCCAGACCGGCAATGCGACCGGCCTCCTTGGTGGCCTGACGCTGAGAGTCGGAGAAGTAGGCGGGGACGGTGATAACGGCCTCGGTTACTTCCTGGCGGAGGTATTCCTCGGCGGTCTTCTTCATCTTCTGAAGAATCATAGCCGAAATCTCCTGAGGAGTATAGAGCTTACCGCTGATGTCCACGCGGGGGGTGTTGTTCTCTCCACGGACCACCTTGTAGGGGACGCGGTTTACCTCGGTGGTTACCTGATCGTAGGTCTCACCCATAAAACGCTTGATGGAGAAAACGGTATTGTTGGGGTTGGTGATAGCCTGACGCTTGGCCGGAGAGCCAATCTTACGCTCTCCACCGTCGGTGAATGCTACCACGGAAGGGGTAGTGCGCTGCCCCTCGTTGTTGATGATGACAGTAGGCTGGTTGCCTTCCATCACTGCGACGCAGGAATTAGTAGTTCCCAGGTCAATTCCGATAATCTTACCCATAGTATTCTAGTTTTTTATTTGTTTTCGTATAAAAATTTGGCGCCACTCGTTGTGAGCGACGCCAAGTAATTATCGAACTTCGTGCCAAGCCGGCAGGGCTGACAAAATGGCAGAAACTAGAACCGCCAGCCCAGGGTAACCAGGGCATCCAACATAGCAGCCTTTACCTTTATCTCGGGGGTCACGATGTCATCGTCAATGACTTTGTTGTAGAACTGGTTGGGATTGGGGGCGTAATAATAGTAGTAAGGAACATAGTATTCTGCGGGCGCAAAGCGGGCGCGGATGGCGGCATCCAGGAAGAAACTGCCAAAGGAGAAACCAACACCGGCAGAAACATTGTGCTTGAGGAAGTTGGCCTCTCTCTCTCCGCTGGTGATCAGGTTGTAACCGGCACGCAGGGCCACGCCGGGCGTTACCTTGACTTCCGTTCCCACGCGCAGCTGATGGCTTACGCCCAGCAGGTCACGGATATCCATATTGACATCGGAGAAGGAGCCAATGGAATACTCATTATTGCTGGTACGGGAGCGGAACAGGGCCGAAGCATAATTGACATACTCATAGTCTGCGCTCAAGACAGCCACATTGCCCAGGGTATAAGCCAGGCCGAAGTTGGCACGCAAAGGAGTACGCAGGGCGTAGATCCAGTCATCCTCGGGGCTGCTGGCATTGCCGCCATACCGGCCGGATAGAACCACCTCACCGGAATAGCCGTAACGCTCGCGCAGGTTGATCATAGTGGGCGTCTGGAAGGCGGCACCAATACGGAGGCCGGCCACGGGACGCCACAGAGCACCAATCTTGAAATAAACGCCATTGCCTTCCAGACGGTAGTTGCGGTTCATCCGCAGCGACTCAAACTGAGCGGTGGTGCCGTCGGAATACTGGATGATGGGGAAATCGGCCGGATTGTCGGGTCTTTCCTTCCAGTACTCGGAGAGGGCATAACGCAGCACGGTCACACCCAGGTTGGCGCCAATGTAGAACTTGTCGGAGAAGTTGAGGGCGTAGTTGAGCAGGATGTCGTGCTTGCTGCCGCGGGTCTGCTGACCATACTCCTGGTAAACGGGAGCGGCCAGGCGGAAGTTACCCTCCGAATCCATTACTTCCGTAAGGGCTATATAGGCACCGTCACGGCCGGTCACGCCGTTGAACATACCGGCACGGTAACCGGTCATATCCACCCAGGCGGGCATACGGGCAGGGTCTCCACTATAGTACCAGTCTTCGTTGGCCAGCACGTTGGAAGCGAATCCATCGGCCGAAGTGGCCAGCGAAGCGGCGTAGGAGTTGTCGTCGTTTACGCCGGAACCGTTGAAGCGGCCGGTAAAGTTATTGGTGGCGTTGACCACAAAGCCAAAGGACATCCTCTTGAGGCCCGACCGGCGGCCGGTATCCAGATTGAAGATGAAACCCAGGTTGGGCATCTTGGCGGCACCGTAGAAAGTGTTCCGCTTATCGGCCATATAGGGCATATTTTCCGCCGCACCCACATTGGTCAGGGAGAAGGTAAGGCCGGGCGTAATCTCAAACTGGGAATACGACGCCACTGCCGAACCGGCCGGGTTGAAGGTCAGGGAACCGGGGTCACCGCCAATGGCGGTAAGGGCATTACCCATACCTACTCCACGGGCCGTTCCCGAATAGTTGTTCTCAGAAAACAGCAGGGCATCCTGCCAGGTTTGGGCCCCGGCGGCCACAGCCAGCGTGGCGCCCAGGACAAAGCATATGACTTTTTTCATAACTGTCTAGATTAAAGGCCTAACGGCGACGGGAAGATCCACCACCGGAAGAACCGCCGGAGGAACCGCCCGAGGAACGGGTGGAAGAACCGCCACCGGAATAGCTGCCGCCCGAAGAACGGGTGCCGCCACCGGCAGAAGAGGAGCGGACACTGCCGCCGGAAGAGCGGTAGCTGGAGGAGCCTGCCGAGGAACGCACGTTGGTGCTGCCGGAGGAACGGTAGTTGGACGAGCCCGTCGAACGGGTGCTGCTGCCGGTAGAGCGCACGCTGCTTCTGCTGCTGGACGAACGATAGTTGGACGACGAAGCGGCAGAAGAAGAACGGCGGGTGGCAGAGGACGCACGCGTAGCAGTGGAACTGCTGGTAGAAGCGGAACGCGTTACGGCAGAAGGAGCACGTGATACGCCGGAAGAGCGGCGGGAAGCGCCTACTACAGAAGAGCGCGTGGACGCGCCGGAACGGGCCGAAGAGCCGCTGCGCACACTCGAGGCCTTGGTGGCCCGGGAGACAGTGCTGCGGGAAGCGGAAGAGCTGCGGGAGAAGCTGCTGTGGGAAGCAGCGCCGCGGGCCGAGAAGTTACCCTCGCGGTGACCCAGGTTGCGGGCCTGGCTGCGGTGGATACGGGCACCTCCATCCCAAACGACGGGGTAATAGTAACCTGCATAATGGCCGGGATAGAACCGGTTCCAATACCAGGAATCATAGTAACGCCCGGAACGGTAGTACCAGGGATTGTGCCAGCCATAATAATAAGGGTCACCATACCAATATCCCCAGGTGTCATAATACCAGGGATCGTAGTACCACGACCTGTATGACCAGGGCCGATAATACCAATTATCATAGTACCAGGTACTGTAATAGCCTCCCCAGTAGAACGGGTCTCTCATATACCACGGTCTGTAAGCCCAGGAATAATCCCAAGCCCAGGACGGGGTATCCCAAACCGTTACGGTTCTATCTTTAATGGAGAATGTGATGTTCTTGCCATCCGGAAGCACCAGGGTATCTCCGGCGCTCAGGATATAAGCCTCGGAGGAGTGGGAGTCGGCCAGCAAATTGTCAAGTTCTTCATTGGTTGGGGCTGCCTGTTTGGCTACTATGGAAGGACGAGAGTAGATACCGTCATCAAAAGCCTGGCTTTGAAGACGGCTTGTGGTAGAGCATGAAAGGGCGGCGAGGAGCATCAGAGTGCCTGCCAGAATTCGCGTTTTCATAACCTTTACCTCCTATAGTTTTACAAAACAACTAAAAAAAACATATCTGAAAAATCAGAGTCATCACATTAAACAACCTTATTTTATCCTCCCCACTATAGTGTCTACGTTACCCCCTCCCGAAACCCCTCCCCTCGGGGGAGGGACTTTTTATATCCCAATAAAATAAGTATCTTTGTGCCGGCAAAAGACCGGCCTTAACGAGGGATTATGCAATTTTTATACCTATTTCCCTCATTTTGGCTAATATTTTAAAGAACAAAAACCAAAAACAAGCAAAAATAGTTATGGCAAAAGAGGTAACCAAGAGGGAAGAAAATTACTCCCAGTGGTATAACGATTTGGTAGTGAAGGCAGATTTGGCCGAGCAGTCCGCCGTACGCGGCTGTATGGTTATCAAACCCTATGGCTATGCCATTTGGGAGAAGATGCAGGGCATCCTGGACGGTATGTTCAAGGAAACCGGCGTAAAGAACGCCTACTTCCCCCTGTTCATCCCCAAGAGCTTCTTCAGCCGTGAGGCCGAGCACGTGGCCGGCTTTGCCAAGGAGTGCGCCGTGGTTACCCACCACCGTCTGATGAACGACCCCAAGGGCAACGGCATCGTAGTGGATCCGGAAGCCAAGCTGGAAGAGGAACTCATTGTGCGTCCTACCTCCGAGACCATTATCTGGAACACCTACAAGGGCTGGGTCCACTCCTGGAGAGACCTCCCCATCCTGTGCAACCAGTGGTGCAACGTGGTGCGCTGGGAAATGCGTACCCGCCTGTTCCTCCGCACGGCCGAATTCCTCTGGCAGGAGGGCCACACCGCCCACGCTACCGCTGAGGAGGCCGAAGCCCGCAAGGAGCAGATGGTAAACGTATACGCCAAGTTTGCCCGTGAGGTTATGGCCCTGCCCGTGGTAGTGGGTCACAAGAGCCCCGGCGAGCGTTTTGCCGGTGCCCTGGATACTATGACCATCGAGGCCCTGATGCAGGACGGCAAGGCCCTGCAGGCCGGTACCTCCCACTTCCTGGGCCAGAACTTTGCCAAGAGCTTTGACGTTCAGTTCACCAACGCAGAAGGCAAGCAGGACTTTGTCTGGGCCACTTCCTGGGGCGTGAGCACCCGTCTGATGGGCGCCCTCATTATGGCCCACGGAGACGACAACGGTCTGGTCCTTCCTCCCGCCCTGGCTCCTATCCAGGTGGTGATGGTTCCCATCTACAAGAGCGACGACGAGCGCAACGCCGTCCTGGACAAGATGTACGAACTCAAGAAGGCCCTGGAAGCCAAGGGCCACAGCGTAGAAATTGACGACAGAGACACCCTCCGCCCCGGCTTCAAGTTTGCCGAGTGGGAGCTCAAGGGCGTTCCCGTGCGTCTGGCAATGGGTCCCCGCGACCTCCAGAACGGCACCGTGGAAGTGGCCCGCAGAGATACCCTGGAAAAGATTTCCGAACCCCTGGAAGGTCTGGAAGACCGCATCATCGGCCTGCTGGACGATATCCAGAAGAACATCTACAACAAGGCCCTCGCTTTCCGCGACGCTTCCATCCGCAAGGTAGACACCTGGGAGCAGTTCAAGGAAGAAATTGAGAAGGGCGGTTTCCTCCTCTGCCACTGGGACGGCACGGCCGAAACCGAGGCCAGGATTCAGGAAGAGACCAAGGCTACCATCCGCTGCATCCCCGTGGACAGCGCTGTCTGTATGGAAGAAGGCAAGTGCATCTACACCGGCAAGCCTTCTCACCAGAGAGTTCTCTTTGCCCGTTCTTACTAAACTTGATATGAAACGTATTCTTCTCACCCTCTCCCTCCTGGCTGCCGCCACGGTGGCCTGGGGTCAGAACACCCAGGAGGCGGCCGCCGCCGCTGCCGCTGCCCTCAGCGCTGCAGAGGATGTTCCCGTGAAGGAAGAAAAGCCCAAGTACTGGACCAACACCTTTAATGCCAACCTCAACTTTGGCCAGACTTATCTGAGCCAGTGGGTGGCCGGCGGTTTCAACAACATCAGCGTCACCGCCAACGTGGACGCCGTAGCCAAGTTCGCCAAGGGCAAGGCCCTGGGCAACTCCCGCATCCAGCTGGAGTACGGCCAGCTGTACTCGGCCGACAAGCCCATCTTCCAGAAGACCAAAGACCGTATCTACCTGGAGTCCAAGTGGGGTTATCAGACTTCGGTGAAGAATCTGGCTTATTCCGCCAGCATCGACTTCAAGACGCAGTTCGGCAAGAACTACACCTACGGAACCCCCAAGGAATACCAGGGAGACGAGCCCACCCGGGAGGACTGGCTCATTGCCCGTACCCTCAAGTCCGGCTTCCTTGCACCCGCCTACCTCAATATCGGTGTGGGTGCCCTCTGGACCCCGGCACCCTGGATTTCCCTCAACGTAGCCCCGCTCTCCGGCGGTGGTGTGCTGGTGACCATTCCCGAACTCAGAAAGACGTACGGTATGGATCTCCGGGAAGGCAGTGAGACGGAATACACCAACTTCCGCGCAGAATTCGGCGCCCAGATCAAGGTGGATATGGCGTGGGTGGTCAACGACGTCTTCTCCTACTCCACCCAGGTGACCGCCTTCTACAACTATCTTACTCCCAAGATGGAACCCCGTATCACCTGGGATAACAAGATTTCCTGGAAGGTAGTCAAGTTCTTTGCCATCAACCTGAGCACCAACCTCATCTACGACCCGCGTGTGCTGGTACGCGACACGGACAAGACTACACCCGGACCGGAGGCCAAGGGCGTTCAGTTCAAGGAATACTGTGAGTTAGGTTTCACCTATACCATCACCCGTAAGCACTAGGCCGATGCTACTCGTTGCAGTCAGCGGAGGCATCGATTCTATGTGCCTGGCAGAAAAGGTCCGTCTGGAAGGCGGGCCTTTCGCCATTGCGCACTGCAACTTCGGCCTTAGAGGAGAAGAAAGCGACGGAGATGAAGCTTTTGTAAAAGAATGGGCCGAAAAATATGAAATCCCCATCCACATCAAGCGCTTTGAAACGGAGGCCTGCGCCGCCCGGGAGGGTATCAGCATTGAGATGGCCGCCCGCCGCCTGCGCTATCACTGGTTTGGAGAGCTGTGCCGGGAACACGGTTACGAAGCCGTGGCCGTGGCCCACAATGCCAACGACAACGCCGAGACCCTCATCCTGAATCTCCTGAGGGGAACCGGTCCCAAAGGCATCACCGGTATGAAGGCCCAGGGAACGGTTCCCGACCCGGACTTCACCGACATTCCCCTGCTGAGACCCCTGCTGGGGATGACCCGCGAGGAGATTGAAGCCTTCGCCGCCGAGCACGGACTCTCCTGGAGAGAAGACCGCACCAACGCCTGCAACGACTTCAAACGCAACAAGATCCGCAACCAGGTCTTCCCCCTCTTCAAAGAGATCAACCCTTCCTTCATCCAGACCCTGAACCGGGATATGGAGAGCTTCTCCAATGCC
>JAEEQI010000094.1 GCA_016285215.1 Bacteroidales bacterium
TGCCCGTAAGAAGGCCGCTGTCCTCGCGGCGGGGGAGGTCAATCTGGGTGGCGTCTCCGGTTACGATGAACTTGGCGCTGGCGCCCATACGGGTGAGGAACATCTTGAGCTGTCCCAGGTTGGTGTTCTGGGCCTCGTCCAGAATGACGCAGGCCTTGTCCAGCGTGCGGCCGCGCATATAAGCCAACGGGGCAATCTGGATGGTGCCGTCGGCCATAAACTCCTGCAGACGCTTGGAGGGAATCATATCCGAGAGGGCATCGTACAGGGGCTGGAGATACGGGTCCAGCTTGCCCTTGAGGTCTCCGGGCAGGAAGCCCAGGCGCTCGCCGGCTTCAACGGCGGGGCGGGTGAGGATGATGCGCTTGATCTCGCGGTTCTTGAGGGCGCGCACGGCCAGGGCTATGGCCATATAGGTTTTGCCGGTACCGGCAGGGCCTATAGCAAAGATTAAGTCGTTCTCAAAGTAAGCCTGGATAAGGTCCTGCTGGGTTTTGTTGCGGGCGCGGATGGGCTTGCCGTCCGTTCCGTGGACTATCACGGCGTCGGCCGTGGGGCGGGACGTCTCACCTCCGGCAAAGATGTCCTCCACGTCGTAGGCGGTGAGGTGCATCTTGTGGTGGCGGCGGTCAATGAGTTCTGCAAAGCGGATGTTGAACTCGGCAATGTCGCTTTCCCTTCCTTCCAGGATGAGTTCGTTGCCCCTTGCAACCACCTTAAGGTGAGGGAAGTACGAGCAGAACTCGGTGAGTATTTTGTTGCCCACTCCATAGATTTCTATGGGGTCGATGGCTTCCAAAGTGATCGTTTTCTTCATACAAGGGCAAATATACTACATATATTTGGCTTTTTTTTGGAAAAAAGCGTAAATTTGTGGATTATGGAGGATTAGATTATGAAAAGGAACCTCATTATACTTTTGGCGCTGATTACGTTCGTAAGCAGCTGTGATTTTATTCGTTCCCTGGCGGGACGCCCCACTTCGGCCCAGCTGGATGAAATGCGCCTGGAGCGTATGGCCGCCCAGGAAGCCCGTCACCAGGCCACTCTGGATTCTATGGCCAAGGTACAGCAGCATATGGCAGACTCCCTGGCCGCCCAGGAGAAGTACCTGCTGGATTCCCTGACGCAGGCCAAGGGCACCGTCCTCAACCCCTCCAAGTTGGGCGGTCTGTACACCACCAAGCTGGAAACCAAGTACTGCATTGTTGTGGGCGCCTTCCGCAACCGTGCCAATGCGGAGCGTAAGCTCAAAGAGTGCAACGCTGCCGGCTTCACGGCCACCATCATCAGCTTCCGCAACGGACTGCTGGCCGTAGCCGTATGCCCCTCCAACAGCCTGGTAGAGACCCTCAAAACCCTTAAGGAGCTTCGCGGAAAGGGTGTTTGCCCGCCGGATACCTGGATTCTGGTGAACGAATGATGAAGCGTCTTTTTTCGGCCCTCATTGCCCTGCTTATTGTGGGGCCGGGCCTGCTGAATGCCCAATATAGAAACTCCCTGCAAGACCTGGACGACTCCGAAACCGTCCGGGCCTTGAAGGAACACGTGGCCACCCTCTCCGCCGCCCAGATGGAAGGCCGAAAAGCCGGCAGCGAAGGAGAAAAGATGGCCGCAGAATACCTGGAAGCCAAGCTCAAGGAGTACGGCATTGACATCCTCTCCAACGGCAACGAGTTTGGCGTGGCACAGGGGGCCGATACGCTGCATTCCCGCAACGTCACTGGTTTCCTGCAGGGCTGGGACAAGGCCCTCAACCAGCGTTACATTGTGGTAGGAGCCCGTATGGACAACCTGGGTATGGATACCCTTGTGGTCAACGGAGAGCCCACCCGCCGCATCTATTACGGCGCCAACGGCAACGCTTCCGGTATGGCTATGCTGCTGGAACTGGCCCAGAAGCTCTCCTATGCCCGCACCCTGCTTCGCCGCAGCGTTATCTTTGTGGGCTTCGGCGCCTCGGAAGAGACCTATGCCGGCGCCTGGTACTTCCTCAACCGTACCTTTGCCGACGACATAGCCAACATAGACGCTATGGTCAACCTGGATATGCTGGGTACACCGTCCGGCGGTTTCTATGCCTTTACCTCCTCCAACGAGGATCTGAATACCATTGCCGCGGCCCTTCAGGGAGAACTGCTGCCCGTTCAGGCCCAGCTCACCCCCCAGGAGCCGTATTCCGGAGACCACGTGGTCTTCTACGACAAGGAGATTCCCTCCGTCCTCTTTACCACGGGCCGCTATCCGGAACACAACACCGGCCGCGACACGTACGACATCATTGACTTCGAGGGTATGGAAGGGGAGCTGGAGTACATCTACAGCTACGTGCAGCGCCTGTGCAACGGCCAGCGTCCGCTCTTCAGAAACGATTCCATAACCCCTCAGGTGAAGGTAGAGGCCGATGTGGTGGCCTACAGTGACGTAGACGTCAAGCCTATGTTCCTCAACTCGTCCGACCCTCGCACCTTTATGGAGAAATGGGTATACCAGTACCTCAAGTATCCCAAGTACGCCCAGGAGAACGGTATCCAGGGCCGTGTGCTGGTTACGTTTGTCATTAACGAGAAGGGAGAGGTAAAGGACGTCAAGGTAACCCGCGGCGTGCACGAGACCCTGGACGAGGAAGCCGTGCGCGTGGTGGCCGCATCGCCCAAGTGGCGTCCGGGCCGTCACAGAGGCAAGAAGGTCAAGACCGCCCTCACGGTGGCCGTAGAGTTCAAGCTGGACAAGAATAAAGGTAAATTCGGAATTAACGGACTAACTATCAAATAATTATATGGATTATAATTTCGCAGAGATTGAGCGCAAGTGGCAGGCCGAATGGGCCAGGAACAAGACTTATAAGGCCGAAGTAGATACTGCAAAACCCAAATACTATGTGTTGGATATGTTCCCGTACCCCAGTGGTGCGGGCCTTCACGTAGGACACCCGCTGGGATACATCGCCAGCGACATCTTCTCCCGTTACAAGCGCCTGAAGGGCTTTAACGTGCTGCACCCTATGGGCTACGACGCCTTCGGCCTTCCCGCCGAGCAGTACGCCATCCAGACCGGCCAGCACCCCGAGAAGACCACCCACGATAACGTGGCCCGTTACCGCAGCCAGCTGGACCGCATTGGTTTCTCCTTTGACTGGGACCGCGAGTTCCGCACCTCGGACCCCGACTATTACAAATGGACCCAGTGGGCCTTCCTCAAGATGTTTGGCTCCTGGTACGACAATACCCTCCAGAAAGCCCGTCCCATCGAGGAGCTGGTAGCTGCCTTTGAGCAGGGAGGTTCGGCCGCCGTCAACGCTGCCTACAGCGAAGGTCCGGCCTTTACGGCAGAGGAGTGGAAGGCCTTTTCCGAGAAAGAGAAGTCCGACGTTCTGATGCGTTACCGCATTGCCTATCAGGGAGAAAGCACCGTGAACTGGTGCCCCGCCCTGGGTACCGTGCTGGCCAACGATGAGGTCAAGGACGGCTACTCCGAGCGTGGAGGCTTCCCCGTGTTCCAGAAGAAGATGACCCAGTGGCAGCTTCGCGTGAGCGCCTATGCCGGCCGCCTGCTGGACGGCCTGGACAAGCTGGACTGGACCGATTCCCTCAAGGAAATGCAGCGCAACTGGATTGGCCGCAGCCAGGGGGCCGAGATGGTGTTCAAGGTAGAGTGCGACGGCGCCCAGACAGATGTAACCATCTTCACCACCCGCGCCGATACCATCTTCGGTGTCACCTTTATGGTCCTGGCCCCCGAGAGCGAGCTGGTGGAAAAGCTCACCTCCAAGAGCCAGAAGGCCCAAGTTGACGCCTACCTGGAGCAGGTGAATAAGAAGACCGAGCGCGAAAGAATTGCCGGCAAGGCCGTCACGGGCGTGTTCTCCGGCTCCTACGGCATCAACCCCGTCACCGGCGAGAAGGTGCCCGTCTGGATTGCAGAATACGTACTGGCCGGCTATGGCACCGGTGCCATTATGGCCGTTCCGGCCCACGACAGCCGAGACTATGCCTTTGCCAAGAAATTCGGCCTTCCCATTGTCCCTGTCATCGAAGGGGCCGATGTCTCCGAAGAAAGCGTAGATGCCAAGGAAGGCATTATGTGCAACAGCGGATTCCTCAACGGACTCACCGTGAAGGAAGCCATTCCCGCTGCCATAGATTATGTAGAGAAGAACGGCATTGGTCACAGAAAGATCAATTACCGCATCCGCGACGCCATCTTCTCCCGCCAGCGTTACTGGGGAGAACCTTTCCCCATCTACTACAAAGACGGCATTGCCACGCCGGTAGCCTTTGAGGACCTCCCTCTCACGCTGCCGGAGATTGACCAGTACAAACCCACCGAGGACGGTCAGCCGCCGCTGGCCCGCGCCAAGGATTGGACCTACAAGGGCTATCCGCTGGAAACCAGCACTATGCCCGGTTTCGCCGGCTCCAGCGCCTACTACCTGCGCTATATGGATCCCCGCAACGGCGAAGCCCTGGTCTCCAAGAAGGCCGATGAATACTGGCGCAACGTAGATCTCTATGTGGGCGGTACGGAGCACGCCACCGGCCACCTCATCTACAGCCGTTTCTGGAACAAGTTCCTCTATGACCTGGGTTACGTTTGCGAGGCAGAACCTTTCTGCAAGCTCATCAACCAGGGTATGATCCAGGGCCGTTCCAACTTTGTGTATATGATTCCCGGCACCAATAAGTTCGTTTCGGCCGGTCTTAAGGACCAGTACGAGACCATTCCTGTGCACGTGGACGTGAATATCGTGTACAACGACCGCCTGGACCTCGACGCCTTCCGCGCCTGGCGCCCGGATTACAAGGACGCCGAGTTCATCCTGGAAAACGGAGAGTACGTGTGCGGCTGGGCCATCGAGAAGATGTCCAAGAGTATGTACAACGTAGTGAATCCGGACAAGATCTGCGACACATACGGAGCTGATACACTCCGCCTGTACGAGATGTTCCTGGGCCCCATCGAGCAGGCCAAGCCCTGGGATACCAAGGGCATTGACGGTGTTAACCGCTTCCTCAAGAAGTTCTGGCGCCTGTTCTGGGACCGCGAAAACTGGCTGGTAACGGACGAGGAGCCCACCAAGGACGAGCTCAAGGCTCTGCACAAGCTCATCGGCAAGGAGCAGGAAGACATCGAGCACTTCTCCTACAACACCACCATTTCGGCCTTTATGATTGCCCTCAACGAGCTGGGTAACTGCTCCAAGCGGGCCATCCTGGAGCCCCTCACCGTGCTGCTGAGCCCGTTTGCTCCGCACATTGCAGAGGAACTCTGGCACCAGCTGGGCCATCAGGATTCGGTGGTGTACGCTTCCTTCCCCGAGTACAAGGAAGAGCTGGCAGCCGACAATTCCGTCAAGTACCCCATCTCCTTCAACGGTAAGACGCGTTTCTTTGTGGATGCCCCGGCTTCGGCCTCTCCCGCAGAAGTGGAAGCTATGGTGCGCGCTCACGAGAAAACGCCTCAGTATGTGGGCGATATGACCATTGCCAAGGTCATCGTGGTTCCGGGCCGAATTGTGAATGTGGTACTCAAAAAGTAGATTATGATTCCCAAGCGTGTTCTCATAACCATTTTCGACTACCTCGTCATCACCTTAGGGACCTTCCTCTTCGTGATGGCCTGGACGTCCTTCCTGCTGCCCAACAATATGATTGACGGCGGTATGACGGGTGCATCGGCCCTTCTGGCTATGGTGACGGGTGTCTCGGTGGATATCTGGTACTTTGGAATCAATGTGGCCCTTCTGATCCTGGCCTGGTTCGTGCTGGGACGCGGATTCGGAATCAAGACCATTTATTCCATCCTGCTTTCCACCCTGCTGTTCCGCGTGCTGGGAAGCGACAGTTTCGTCTTCCTGCAGTCCGTGGAAGGACAGCCCCTGTACGTGGGAGACGGCATCCTGGTCCCCATCATCGGCGGTCTCCTGGAAGCGGTGGGCCTCTCGCTCATCCTCATCCGAGGCGGCTCCACGGGAGGTACGGACATCCTGGCCCTCATCGTAAACAAGTTCTGGCCCATTACCATCGGCCGTTTCTACGTGATGGCCGACTTCGTAATCATTACGCTCCTGATCTTTGTTCCCGGCCACTGCTTTACGGATGTGGTTTACGGTTACATTACTATGGGCGTGTGTGCCTATGTGCTGGATATGATTATGCTGGGTAAGGAATCGGCCGTGCAGGTGCTCATCTTCTCCAATCACCTGGAACTCATAGGAGACTACATCACCCGCATTATGGGCCGAGGCGTTACCGCCCTCAAGGCCATTGGCTGGTTCACGCAGGAAGACCGTCAGGTGCTTATGGTGATGCTTCGCAAGACGGAGCTCTCGGACCTCGTGAAAGCCGTCAAGGAGATTGACCCCAAGGCCTTTGTGACCATTGTGCCCGCCAACAACGTGTATGGAGAGGGCTTTGACGAGATGAAGACCGGTATCTCCCGCACCAAAAAGAAAAAACTGAATAACCAATAGTTATGCCTGTTCTCCAAAAAACCCTCTTCACCCATATCAAGGAGTGGCTGCTGGTCACTTTGGGCATCCTCATCTATGTCACGGCCTGGGCGGTGTTCCTCATCCCCAATAACCTCATTGGCGGTGGCGTATCCGGTATCAGCTCTATGATCCAGTATGCTACGGGCGGTACCATCCAGATGGGTTACAGCTACTTTATCCTCAATGCCATCCTGGTAGCTGCGGCTATCATCATCCTGGGTATGGGCTTCGGCGCCAAGACCATCTACGCCATTATCCTGGCCTCCATTGCCCTGCGTTTCCTGCCGGATATGGTGCCCACCACCATCGTCAAGACGCTGGCCATAGACAACGGCAAGCTCCTGAGCGTGCTTATGGGTGGTCTGCTGGCCGGTATCGGCATTGGTATGAGTATCTCCAACGGCGGTTCCACCGGAGGAACGGACATCATAGCCCTCATCTATACCAAGTATCATAACGTATCCCCGGGTAAGGTAATCCTGGTGCTGGATTTCATCATCATCGGCTCCTCCCTGCTCATCCCTTCCTATGTGAATGAGCTCGATGCCAACGGCCTTCCCGTGCTGGATGCCGCCGGCAACCCGGTTACGTTCAAGATGCCGTTTGCCGAAAAGGTAACCACGGTCCTGTACGGTCTCATTCTGGTAACGGTGAACAGTTATGTACTGGATATGTACATTTCCGGTTCCCAGCAGAGTGTGCAGCTGTTCATCCTCTCCAAGGAGTACGAGAAGATTGCCGATGCCATCTCCAAGGAGATGCACCGCGGTGTCACCGTGCTGGACGGCAAGGGCTGGTACACCAAGCAGGACACCAAGGTTCTTATGGTCCTTACCCGTAAGACCGACCTCAATCTTATGCTGCGATATATCAAGCAGCTGGATCCCAACGCGTTCCTCTCCGTAAGCTCCGTGAACGGTGTGTACGGAAAGGGATTCGAAACCATCAAGAAATAAGTTCTTTTACATATAGGATTACGTGCCCTCGGCGGCCACCGAGAATAGTTTATGGACCTGGCTATGCTTGTCCTGGCTCTTCTCTGTGCGTTGGCGGTAGCGCTTTGCCTGGTTCTGTATTTGCGCCTGCGTAAGAAAGAAGCCCGGATCAGGGCTGTCCTGGAACAGCCCAAAAAGTCGGACGAAGTGTCCGAGCCCTATGAACTGGCGGCGATCGATCAATACCTGTACGACAGGTGCTGCAGGTATATGACGGAGTTTCGGCCCTTCCTGGTTAAGACCTTTAACCTCCAGGATCTGGCCAATGCCGTCTTTACCAATAAATACTACTTGAGCAAAACCATCAACCGTTTCTCCGGCAAGAACTTCCGGCAATATGTCAACTATTACCGGGTTATGTATTCAATGGACTTGTTCCGAAAGAATATGAGCCTGCGGGTCACGGAAATGGCCGAACTCAGCGGATTCCATTCTACCACCTCCTTTAACCAGAGTTTCAAGAAGGTAATGGGGGAGTCACCCAGTTTCTGGTGCTCCCGCGTCCGCAAAAAACAAATGGATAAACTCAAATAAAACCCGGCCCTCAGGACACGTTATCCTTCAATCCCTTTCCAGGTTTCCGGAACAGGGGCAGTTACATCCACCTCGGTCTTCTTGACGGGGTGGATGAATTGTATCCGGCGGGCCAGAAGGCTAATGCCGCCGTCCGGGTTGGAGCGCTTGGCGCCGTACTTGAGGTCTCCCTTGATGGGGCAGCCCATATGGGAGAGCTGGCAGCGGATCTGGTGATGCCGTCCGGTAAAGAGCTGGATTTCCAGCAGGAAATAGCGGTCGGTGGTCTGGATGAGGGTGTACTGAAGCTTGGCTTCCTTGCCGTTCTTGGCCACGTAAGACTTGTTCTGGGCTTCGTTTCTTACCAGGTTGTCAATGAGAATATCTGACTCTTTTTCAGGTTTGTTGGCAGTCAGGGCCCAGTAGGTTTTGTGAATTTCTCCCTTGCGGAGCATCTCGTTCAGACGCTCCAAAGCCTTGGAGGTTTTGGCAAAAAGGACTACCCCGCTAACGGGCCGGTCCAGCCGGTGGGGAACACCCATAAACACCTGTCCGGGTTTGCCGTCCCGTTGGGCAATGAAGGCCTTGAGGGTCTCGCTCAGGGGTTCGTCGCCGGTTTTGTCTCCCTGCACAATCTCTCCCGTCCGCTTGTTAAAGATGAGCAGATGGTTGTCTTCCAGCAGGATACGGCTGGCTATGTCTTGAAACTCCGTTTCGGGTAAAGTCCTGTATACACTCATAGCGGTTGCAAAGATACCTAATTTTTCTGGCATTTGATTTGTAATATCTATAAAAGGAACACTAAAAACCAATTGATTATGAAAAAGAATTTACTCATATCGCTGATGTTGATCCTCACTGCTTGCGGCAGTTCCGTACAGACGGCCCAGACCGAGCAGGAAGATCCCGTTAATGTAGGTTATGGAAGAACGGTAGAACGCAAGAAGCTCACTTCTTCCGTTTCCACCGTAGACGTGAACACGGGTACCCAGTTTTACCGGGATATTTATGAAATGATTGAAGGCAAGTGCGCCGGTGTAGAAGTAGAAGGCCAGAGAGTCCGTATCCGCGGCGCCGTTACCCGTGACGGAAAGCCCGCAGAGCCTCTGTTTGTGGTAAATAACGTGCCCATGTCCAACATCTCCGGCATCTCTCCCTACGACGTCAAATCCATCACGGTTCTCAAGGATGCTGCCTCCTGCGCCATTTACGGTCTCCAGGGTGCCAACGGCGTTATTTTGATTGAACTAAAATAGTTTAAAAAAAGGCCGAATATTTTTGGTAGTTTATAAAAAAAGCCGTACATTTGCGGTCCCAACTTCTGGATGTAGCGCAGTTGGTAGCGCACCTGGTTAGGGACCAGGAGGTCGCTGGTTCAAGTCCAGTCATCCAGACTTAATAGCAGAGCCTAACAGCTCTGCTATTTTCGTCTGTCCTTCTGGACTTGAACCTAACCTTCAGATTGGGGAGAGGACTCCCCAAACCCCTCCCGTCGCTTCGCTCCATATATCCCTTCGATTCACCTTGAGTCGGCCTTCGGCCTCCAGAAATAAGGTCTGTCTTTCTGGACTTGAACATATACCTTTAAGGACCGGCGGGGGGGGGGAGACAGGGCTCCGGGGGCTACAAAGTTCCGGGGCTCCTGGCGCTGAAAGGGCTT
>JAEEQI010000095.1 GCA_016285215.1 Bacteroidales bacterium
ATGAAGACACACTCCCACTGGCCACCCTGGGCCTTGTGGCAGGTAATGGCATGGGCATATTTGAGCTGCAGGGCACTATAGAACGCATCGGCCCGGACGGCATCGTAGCGCTTCTTCTTGGTAGGGAGATGCGCATAATCGGCCGAAACGCCCTCCCACAGGGCCTGCGACTGCTCGCGGGTCAGGGCCGGGGACTCGCTGTCCAGCGTATCCAGCAGCACCTTGCTCTCCACCTCCTGGCCTCCGTAGTCGGGGAAAGCCAGCGTGGCGTCGGCAAAATGCAGCCCGTACCGCTCTTCGTAATGGCGGATGCGAACCAGCTCGGCAATGTCGCCGTTGGCAATGTAGTCCGTGCCCTCCAGGTCTTCGCGATAATTGTTCTTGACCACCATCAGACGGTCTCCACGGCACAGTTTCTCTTCCCGGTACAGCACCTGGGCACGGATGCCGGCATTGTACCGAACCGCGCGTTTGTTGGAGCGGCAGAGCACCGCCACCTCATCGGTTCCGTACTTGTCGTAGGCATCGGACAGCGTTTCCAGGAGCTCTCCCCCACCAATGCGCTTGACATCGGGCAGGGCATCGGAGAGGCCCAGGTCGGCCAGTTCAATGGAATCCTCCATAGAATCCAGCAAAACGCGAAGATGTGTTGCATTGACCAGAATCCCGGAATCGGAAGCCTGGCGCACCACGGTGGTCAAAGTAGCATACGAGACCCCGCCAAAGCCTTCCATATACTCCGGAGAAAGCGCCGGAGAAGCATCCAGACCCACCGGCGGCAGCTGTGCAGCATCGCCCACCAGAATGAGGCGGCAGTCGGCGCCGGAGCGCACAAACGAAACCAGATCGGCCAGCAGATTGCCCGTACCAAAAGCCCCGCCGCCGTCCGTGGTGGTAATGCCAATGAGCGACACCTCGTCCACAATGAACAGCGTGCTGCGGGCCTTGTTGGGCGCCAGCGAGAACTGGCCCATTCCATCGGCCCCAAAAGATTTCTGCCTGTAAATGTGCTTGTGAATGGTGGAAGCCGGCTTTCCGCAATAGCCGCTGAGAACCTTGGCCGAACGCCCGGTAGGAGCCAGCAGAACGCACGGAACCTTCAAAGAAGACAGCCCGGCCACCACGGAAGCCAGGGCAGAAGTCTTACCGGTTCCCGCATAGCCGTTCACCACCAGGATATCGCCGTCGTCAGAAGTCAAAAAGGAAGAAATCTGCCTCAGAAGCTTGTCCTGGCAGGGGGTGGTTTCATAGGAAAAACAGCCCAGAAACGTCTTATACAGAAAGCCCGAGCGGTCCACTAGTACTTCCTGTTAAAGATACCGGAAATCACGGCCAGCACGGGGTAAATTTCCACGCGGCCCAGGAACATATCGAAGGAGAAGATGAACTTGAGGATACCCGGCTCGGCGTTGTAATTGCCCATAGAGCCAATGTCTCCCAGCGACGGGCCCACATTGCTCAAAGAGGCCACAGAGCCCAGTATGGCGTGGTTATTGGGGTCTCCCACCAGCATACAAATCACAGTGGAAATACCCACCAGCAGGAAGTACATAGCAATGTACAGAACCTGCGGATAAATCTCTTCGTCGTGCAGGATGCGGCGGCCCAGACGCACCTCAAAGATGGTGGACGGATACAGGGTCTTGCGAATCTGCATCCGGATGGCCTTGAACAGCACCAGCGCACGGTCCACTTTAAGACCGCCGGAGGTAGAACCCGCACAGCCGCAAACCAGCGACACCAGCACCAGCATAAAGCACGCCAGCATAGGCCAGTCGGCGTTATCCGTCACCGCCAGACCGGAAGTAGAAGCGTAGCTCACCACCTGGAAAGTGCCGTCCAGGAAGGCCTTCCCCCAGCTCATCCCCGTGCCATCGAGCTTAAGGGACAAAGCCGTCACAATGGAAACAGCCGCCAGGGAAATCACATAGAACCGCAGAATAGGGTTATGTAAGGGCCGAACAGACCTTCCCACCAGCACCATAAAGATAATGCCAAAGTGGATGGACCCCACGAACATAAAGATAATGGTGAGGATGGAAATGGCCGGCGAATTGAAGGCGGCAATGCTGAGATTCTTGGTAGAGAAGCCGCCGGTAGCGCTCACGCTGAAGGCGTGGCAGATGGCGTCGAACCACGACATACCGGCAGCCATATAGGAAATGAAAGCCACGGCGCCCAAGCCGAGGAACACCGAAGCAAAGATGCTCACAGACTTGTTGGCGCGGCTTCTATAGTCGTCTCTGGAGAGCGAAGACAGCTCCATATTGGTAAGACGCAGACGGATGGGCGAGGTATTGGGAATGATGAGCAGCAGGAAAACCACAACTCCCAAACCGCCAATGAAATGCGTGGCCGAACGCCAGAAAAGCAGGCTCCGCGGCAGGGCCTCCACATCTTCCAGAATGGTGGCACCGGTTGTGGTAAAGCCCGACACGCTCTCAAACCAGGCGTTGATAACCGTGAAAGGACCGCCCCACAGGGCATAAGGCAGAGCGCCGAAGATGAAAGACAGCAGCCACGACAGGAAGATGATCATAAAGCCATCCTTCAGCGAGATCTGCATATTCTTGCGGGTGAAGATGAAGGGGAAGATACCCACAATGAAGGTAATGGTGAAGCTAATCATAAGGGGGCCCAGGGCACTGTCTCCCCCATCGATGAGCGATACCACCACCGACAACAACATAAACAGGGCACTCACCAGGAGTGCCACGCCCACGTTGCGGGATATAACCTTCAAATTCATTCGGCCTTTTCTTTAAACTCTGCTATGCGCTTGCGGAGCTGGCGGTTTTCTTCCGTGAGGTCCGTGACGGACTGGTTCAAATCGGCCAATTGGTCGTTTCCGTCAAAGGTATACGTATAGCGCCGGCGGTAACTCAAATAGTCCCGCAGGTTGTATAGCATCTTGTACAGAGGATCCACATAGTACGCCAGCATAAAGAACATCAGCAGGAACAGCAGGATAATTCCCACGGCCAGGGCCACGGCGCTGGGGATGATGCTCCGGTAGAAGCCGCGGTCAAAGTTCTCGGAATTGGTCTGGAGATCGTTGTGGATGGTCTCACCCAGGCGGTCCAGATAGGACCTCATACGGCCAAACAGCGGCTGCAGGCGGTTGAAGTACCAGTCCCGGGTGTTAATGAAACTGGACTGCAGCACATCTTCAATCTCCATCGATGCCAGCATATAGGCCGAATACGCATAAAGCACAGAATCAGCCAAAGGAGCAGTAGTAGCAGCCACGGACTGTCTGAGGGAATCCGTATGGGTAAGGAAGGCCTCGCGGTCAAAGTCAGGAAGGGCCGAAATGTTATCGTCTCCCACCACGGCCAGCAGCTGCAGGTTGTACTGGTCCACGGCGTCCACAAGGCGCTGTGCCACGCGGAGGTCGTTGATGTCGTTGGCAATCATTCCAGATACGTAATTGGACATATGCCTATACTCCACCACGGAGATAACGCTGGACATCAGGAGCACCACGGCAATGGCCAGAATGGAGAGAATCATCTTCATTCTGAGCGATAAGCGAAAGCCTTGCAGCCAGTTTTTAAACTTCACAAACATAAATACAAAGATACATAATTTTCAGCAAATGGACATTTAAAAAATATTTATTGTTTTTGCTTGTATATTGATAAAAAATTTCATAAATTTGCGCAAGCGCAAAAAATTTAAGCTATGAGGGAAACGTTTCTCGAAAAAAAGGATAATAAAAACTCCTTGCTCAAAAAAACTATTCTCTATCTGTGCATTGAGCACGGAGAGCATAGTATCGCCTCCATTTCAGAGGCCATTGGTGCGTCTGTCCCCACCGCCACCAAGCTCATCGGAGAGCTTATGAGTGAGGGATTTATGATAGATCTGGGCAAGTCCGGCACCTCCGGCGGCCGCAGACCTTCCATCTATGGTCTCAACCCCGAGGCCGGCTATTTCGTGGGCGTTGCCATCCGCAACAAGCACGCCAGCATAGCCGTAACGGACTTCAAGGGAGGCCTTATCCATTTCAAGGACGACATCCCCTTCATTATGGAAGCCAACGAGGCCACCATCCACAAGATGTCAGCCACCATCCGCGAATACCTGGACAAGCAGGACCTGGACTGGAACAAGATTATGGGCCTGGGACTCAGCATCCCCGGCCGTGTAAACCCCGTTACCGGCTACAGCAACACGTACTCGTTTGACGAGCATCGGCCCATCTCCCAAATCCTGGAAGAAGACCTCAATGTACACGTGGTTCTGGAGAACGACTCCCGCGCTATGACTTACGGAGAATACCTGGGCGGCGGTCTCAAAGAGAAGAATATGCTCTTTGTGAACGTGAGCTGGGGTCTGGGTATGGGTATGATTCTGGAAGGCAAGCTCTACTACGGAACTTCCGGCTATAGCGGCGAGTTCGGCCACTTCCCTCTGCTGGACAACGGCCAAATCTGCCGCTGCGGTAAAATCGGCTGCCTGGAGACGGGCGTTTCCGGTTCGGCCCTGGTAAGAATGATTGGAGAAAGCCTGAGCGCAGGCCGCGCTTCGTCCCTGGCTGCCAAGTATAAGGAAGAAGGCAAAGTTAACCTTAACGATATCCTCACCGCCATCAAGAACGAGGACACCCTCGCTATCGAGACGGTGGAAGAACTGGGAACCAACCTGGGCAAGGGCCTGGCGGGTCTCATCAATATCTTCAACCCTCAGCTCGTGGTCATTGGCGGTAAGGTGGCCGTGGCAGCCGGAGACTTCCTGATGCTGCCCATCCGCACCGCCATCAAGCGGCACGTGCTCAACATTGCCCACCAAGATACCACCATCAAGCTTACACAACTCAAGCAAAAAGCGGCCCCTATGGGAGCAGCGCTCCTGGTACGCGGCCGTATGTTAGGAATCCTATAAACTAATATGCCCCAAATTTCTGATCTCGGCTCTCGGATGCCTTCATCCCCCATCCGAAAGCTTGCTCCGCTTGCGCGTGAGGCAAAAAAAGAGGGAGTCAAGGTGTACCACCTCAATATTGGCCAGCCGGACCTCCCCACCCCCCAGAAGGCCCTCGATGCGCTCAAACACGTAGACCGCAAAACCCTGGAATACAGCCCCTCTGAAGGCTATCCGGGTCTCCGCGAAAAACTGGTGGGTTACTACAAGAAGTTCAACGTAGACGTAACGCCGGAAGAGATTATTGTCACCTGCGGCGGTTCCGAAGCCATCCTCCTGGGTCTGCTCAGCTGCCTGGACCCCGACGACGAGCTCATTATGGTGGAACCCGGCTACGCCAACTATATTTCCTTTGCCAAAACGGCCCGCGTGAAGGTTAAGACCGTTACCTCCCGCATCGAGGACGGCTTTGCCCTTCCTTCCGTAGAGGCTTTTGAGGAAGCCATCGGCCCCAAGACCAAGGCCATCCTGCTTTGCAATCCTTCCAACCCCACGGGTTATGTGTATACTCCGGAAGAACTCCAGAAGATCAAGGAGATTGTGGTCAAGCACGACCTCTTCCTGTTCTCGGACGAGGTTTACCGTGAGTTCCGCTACAACGGCCAGCCTTACGTGAGCGCTATGTCGCTGGGCATTCCGGAGCACGTAATTATGATTGACTCCGTAAGTAAGCGTTACTCCGAGTGCGGTATCCGCATTGGTATGCTGGTAACCCACAACAAGGAAGTACACGACACGGTAATGAAGTTCTGCCAGGCCCGCCTGAGCCCGCCCCTGCTGGGACAGATAGTGGCCGAAGCCTCCATCGAAGGTACGGAAGATTACGCCAAGGAGTGCTTTGACGAGTACAAGGCCCGCAGAGACTTCTTCATCAAGGGTCTCAACGAGATTCCGGGAGTGTACTCCCCTATGCCCGGCGGTGCGTTCTACACGGTGGCCAGCCTGCCGGTAGATGATGCCGAGGATTTCTGCCGCTGGCTCCTCACGGACTTCCGCCTGAACGGAGAAACCGTGATGATGGCCCCGGCCGCCGGCTTCTACAGCACGCCCGGCCTGGGAAAGAACCAGGTAAGAATGGCTTACGTTCTAAAAGAAGAAGACCTGGCCCAAGCCCTCAAAGTGCTCCGGGCTGCTTTGGCTACGTATAAAGACCGCCATTAACGGAAATAACTTCTCCCGTCACGTAAGAGGCCGCTTCTGAAGCTAAAAAGCCGACGACAGCGGCCACTTCTTCGGGATTGCCAAAGCGGGCGGCGGGGATGTCCTTCTTGAGGGTGGCCTCGTCCAGGCCTTCCACCATATCGGTCTTGATGAAACCGGGCGCCACGGCGTTCACGGTCACTTTCTTGCGGGCTACCTCCTGGGCCAAAGCCTTGGTGGCGGCAATCATACCGCCTTTGGCGGCCGAGTAGTTGGTCTGGCCCGGCAGGCCCTTGAGGCCGCTGAGGGAGGCCACGTTCACAATTCGGCCATATTTATGCAGGAGCATCTGCTCCAGCACGGCCTTGGTGGTATAGAACCAGCCGTTCAGGTTGGTATTGAGCACCTTCTCCCACTCCTGCGGCTCCAGCCAGATGAGGAGGTTGTCCTTGCGGATACCGGCATTGTTCACCAGCACCTCAATGTACTCGCCGGGATGGGCCTCCTGCCAGCCGCCAATGGCCGTTTTCACGGCCTCGGGGTCTCCCACGTCAAACTTCAAAAGTTCTCCCTGGCCTTCAATGAGGGCGAGGGCTTCCTCGGCCGCCGTCTGGTTGGACACATAGTTGATGAGCACATAGTAACCCATCTTGTGGAGTTCCTGGCAAATGGCGCGGCCAATACCGCGGCTACCGCCGGTAACAAGGGCAGTTTTCATACTTTAGAATTTGGAGGTTAGTACCTTACAAGTATTGAGGGCGCTGATGCAGGTGCCCAGCACGCCGTGCAGGCCAATGTTCTGTCCCGTGAGGAAGAGCCAGGGAATGGGCGTCTCCGGGGGAAGATAATCGGCCGAAGAGAATTTCTTAATGCCGAAGGCCGTGCCTCCGGGGGTACCGGTGTAGCGTTCCCAAGTTTCGGGGGTGCTCACCCAGTATTTGGCAATGGAGAACGGAAGGTCCGGGATGCGAGTGGCGGCAATCTCCTTGATCTCTTCCGGAGTGATGGGCGCAAAACCCAGCAGATCCACGCTGCGGGCGTAACCGTCTGCATCGGGCTCTCCAAAATGGATCATCACCTTGTCCTGGATAAAGATGTCGTGGTCTACCCAGGGCAGCATACCCTGCCGCAGCTTGCAGTTGAGCGTAACCACGCCGGGGCCGTCTTCCAGCTTGTTCAGGCGCTTGATATAAGACGAGCGCACGTGGTCCTTGAGCAGGCTGAAGGTCACTCTGGGATGGATGGCCGATACAATGATATCGGACCGGAAGGTACTGGTATCGGAGCAAATGACCTCACGGTCCTCTATGCTCACCACCTTCTTGTTGAGACGGATGTCCTGCGTCTTCACCAGCGCATCAATGAGCGTTTTGCCGCCGCCTTTGAGGCGCCAGGTACTGCCCACGTAAGGCTCAGCCACGTGCTTGTACTCATCCGGCGTACCGGAAGAAAGCCGCATAAAAGGACCGCTTTCAATGAATTCATCCTCTCCGGCCTGCACCCAGGGAAGGTAATTAAGGCCGAAGGGCTCGAAAATCTTGCGGAGCGGGCCACCCGGCTCCATACCGCCCACAGAGTGGAAACCCGTATCAAAGCGGACTCCTTCACGGACGAAGGTCTGCAGCGCACCGCCGGGCTGTGCCCCCTGTTCCAGGATGGTCACATCCCATCTTTCCCGGGTAAGAAGCTTACCCAGAAAGAGGCCGCCCAGGCCGCCGCCAATGATGAGAACCTGCTTAGACATTCTTTATGATAAGGGTAGAGTTGGTTCCGCCAAAGCCGAAGGAATTGGACAGGAAGGTGTCAAAGTGAGCAGCCTGCGTGGTGGCAGGGATGAGCAGATGGCAGCTGTCCTCGTCCGGATTCTCAAAGTTGATGTTACCGGCTATGAAGTCGTTCTTCATCATAAGGATGGAGTAAATGACCTCCGAAGCACCGGCCATCCACATCTCGTGACCGGTCTGGCTCTTGGTAGAGGTAATGGGAACGGTCTTTTCTCCCAGTACGCGCAGCAGGGCCTTGGCCTCGTTGGCGTCTCCCACGTGAGTGGAGGTAGCGTGAGCGTTCACGTAACCAATCTCCTTGAGACCCACGCCGGCACGCTTGATGGCCATCTCCAGCGAACGGGCCGGACCGTCCACATTGGGAGAAGAAATATGATCTCCATTGGCCGAGAAGCCGTAACCCAGCACCTCAGCAATGATGGGAGCTCCGCGCTTGACAGCGTGCTCGTACTCTTCCAGAATAACGGTAGCCGCACCACCGCCCGGAACCAGACCGTCACGGTCACGGTCAAAAGGACGGGAAGCCCTGGCAGGTTCCTCCTCACGGGTAGAGAAGGCCGATATGCCGTCAAACGATCCGGTTGCCTCCGGATTCACTTCCTGGGCACCGCCGCAAACAACCATATCCTGAAGGCCGTTCTGAATAAGAAGCGCACCCAGGCCAATAGCGTGGGAACCGCTGGCGCAAGCGCCCGACACGGTCAGATTGATACCCTTGAGGTGGAAAATCACACCAAGGTTCATTGTAACGGTGGAGTTCATACTCTGGAAAATGGCACCGCTGCCACAGAGCATAGTATCGTTCTTCTCTCTGATCTTGGCTATAGAATCGTACACAGCCTTGGCCGTGCTGTCGTTGCCGTACAGCAGACCCACCTCGTGGGCATCCAGGTAATCCTGGTCAATCTTGGCCTGAGCCAATGCATCACGGGTAGCGCAATAAGCATACAATGCCGGTTCCGGCATATAAACGCGCTGTGCACGAGGAAGCTCTTTCTTCAGATCCGGCAGCGGAACAAAAGACGTAAGTCCACTCCGGAATCCCATTTCCTTCCGGGCCTGGTCCAGCACAATACCACTCTTGCCACTATACAGTGAATCCCTCACTTCGTCCAGGGTCACTCCCAAGCAAGACCAAATGCCCATTCCGGTAATAACAACTCTCTTCATAATTCATTAATAGGTATAAGGATTACAAATATAGTGATTTTATCTTATACTCCCATCATCCATCTCTTCCCCCTCCATCCTCCGGAACTTATTTCCAGAAAAACGTGCCCTCCAGGGAGAGCCTCCTGAAGGTACGGACCTTCGGTCCTATCCCTCCCACGCCTTCGGCGCGGGCCCCTCTCCCATACTGGGAGATCCCCACCCTTTCCCCCTATTGTCCCCCAGGGGACATCTGCCCTTACGGGGGCCATGGGCGGCTACGCCTTCCGGAGGCTCTCCCTTCCGGTCACTACTAATTGGCCGCTGGCACTTAAACGACTGATAAACAATAAAATAAACAAATTAACCCCCTATTGACGACAGGGTGTTCAAATTGTTAACACTCATATATTCACTGACTTAACCGCCAGCACTATAAAACGAATATG
>JAEEQI010000096.1 GCA_016285215.1 Bacteroidales bacterium
CACACCGAGGCTTCCCTGGAGAGCTGCGGCAGCGAGGTGCAGAAGGGTAACGCCCCCGAGGAGCGTCAGCTCCAGCGCCTGTTCCGCCGTCCGGAAGTGACCCGCCTCATCAAGAAGTCCAACGACTTTGGAGCCGGCGGCGTGAGCGTTGCCATTGGCGAGCTGGCCGACGGCCTGGACATCTACCTGGACCGCGTTCCCGCTAAGTACGCCGGCCTCAATGCCACCGAGCTGGCCATCTCCGAGTCTCAGGAGCGTATGGCCGTAGTGGTGGAAGCCAAGGATAAAGAGAAGTTCGAAGCCCTCTGCGGGGCCGATAATATAGAGGTAACCCACGTGGCCGATGTCACCGCATCGGGCCGGATGAGAATGTTCTTCCACGGGGCCGAGGTCTGCAACCTGGCCCGCACCTTCATTGACAGCGCCGGCGCCAAGCACTACGCCAAGGCCGCAATGGGTGCCGTGGAAAACAAGAATCCCTTCACCCGTAAGCCGGAAGGCGCCAGCCTGGAAGAGAAGCTCACGGCTGTGATGAGCAGCCCCAACGTGGCTTCCCAGAAGGGTCTGGTGGAGATGTTTGACTCCACCATTGGCCGTTCTACCGTTCTTATGCCTTACGGCGGTGCCCGTCAGGCCACCGAGACCCAGGTTTCCGTGCAGAAACTCCCCGTGGACGGCTATACCGATACGGCCAGTGTGATGGCCTTTGGCTACAACCCGGACCTCGCTCTCTGGAGCCCCTACCACAGCGCTGCCTATGCCGTGGTGGAAGCCTGCACCAAGCTGGCCTGCGCCGGAGCCGACTATTCCAAGATGCGCTTCTCCTATCAGGAGTACTTCGAGCGTATGACTTCTGATCCCCACAGCTGGGGCAAGCCCCTTTCGGCCCTTCTGGGCGCTCTCAAGATGCAGGCGGCCCTGGGTCTTCCGTCCATTGGCGGCAAGGACTCCATGAGCGGCACCTTTGAGCACCTGAACGTTCCGCCCACCCTGGTGGCCTTTGGTATCACCACCGTGAATGCCGGAACGGTCATTTCTCCGGAATTCAAGAAGGCCGGCAACAAGATTTATCTCCTCAAGCATACGCCTCTGGCCAATTATATGCCCAATACGGATCAGCTCCAGAGCAACTGGACCTGGCTGCGCGGGCAGATTGAGGCCGGTAAGGTGGTTTCGGCCTGGTCCCTGAGCTACGGCGGCGTGGCCGAGGCCCTGGTCAAGATGTCCCTGGGCAATGCCCTGGGCGTAAATGTCAAACTTCCCGAGGACGACCTCTTCTCCTTGGGCTACGGATCGGTCATATTTGAAGCTACCGATATTTTTGAAGAGGCCGTCCTTTTGGGTGAAGTTACCGATTCCGGCATCTGCATCAACGGCACCTGCGTGCCGCTGGAGAAGTTGGAACAGGCCTATGAAGGCAAGTACTTCAAGCTCTATCCGCCGCGCGTGAAGGCCGCTTTTGAGGAGCCCGTCCCCGCTGTGGTTCCCAATACCTTTGCCGCCTCCAACCTGGTTTATCCCGGTTCTCCTGTGGAGCATCCCGTCGTGTGCATGCCGGTTTTCCCGGGCACCAACTGCGACTACGATACCGCCAAGGCTTTCCGCACTGCGGGCGCTGAGGTTCGGCCCTTCGTATTCCGCAACCTGACCCCGGAAGACGTCCTTTCTTCCATTGACGAGCTGGCCCGCCGCATCTCCGAAAGCCATATCCTGGCCTTCTGCGGTGGCTTCTCCTCCGGTGACGAACCCGACGGCAGCGGTAAGTTCATTGCCAGCGTCATTGGCAATGCCAAGATTGGCGCAGCAATTTCGGCCCTCCAAAAGCGCGGAGGCCTTATCCTGGGCATCTGCAACGGCTTCCAGGCCCTGGTCAAGAGCGGTCTGCTGCCTTATGGCAAGCTGGGCTGCGTGACGCCGGCTTCGCCTACCCTCTTCCGCAACGACATCAACCGCCACATCTCCCTGGTGGCTGCCACCGAGGTGGCTTCCGTGAATTCTCCCTGGCTGGCCGGATTCAGCAAGGGAGAGCGCCACAGCATTGCCTTCAGCCACGGCGAGGGTAAGTTTGTGGTAGGGGAGGAGCTGGCCAAAGAGCTCTTTGCCAACGGTCAGGTGGCCTTCCGGTATGTAGACAACCCCAACGGTTCCCACTATGACATCGAGGGTATCCTGAGCCCCGACGGCCATATCCTGGGCAAGATGGGCCACTCCGAGCGTTACGAGAACAACGTCTTCAAGAACATCAGCGGCAATCGCTGCCAGCCCCTTTTCCAAAACGCAGTGAATTATTTCCGTAAAACGAACGCATAATATGCAAAAGAAAGAACTCATCTTCAAAGGAAACGAAAAAGAGGTCTTCGCTACCGACAACCCCAACCAGGTGATCTTCCGCTATACGGATGTCACCGTGGCCTACAACAACATCAAGCGCGCCCGCTTTGTTGGAAAGGGCGTGCTGGACAATCAGATTTCGGCCATTCTGCTGGACTATCTGAACCAGCACGGGATTGAAACCCACTTCATTGAGGTGGTGGGACCGGATGAGCAGCTGTGCCGTAAGATTGAGATTATTCCCCTGCAGGTGGTGGTCCGTAACCGCCTGGTGAGTTCCGAGGCCGTGCGCCTGGGTGTTGAGGACGGCTTCAAGCCTGGCAACACCATTGTGGAAATGCGTTACAACAACTCCGAGCTGGGAGACCCGCTCATCAACAAACACCACGCGGTGGCCCTGGGCCTTATGAGCTACGACGAGCTGGCCCACGTGAAGCAGGTGGCCTTGAGGACCAACGAGCTGCTGGGAGAACTCCTGCACCGGGTGGGCATTGAGCTGGTGGATATGCGGCTGGAGTTTGGCCGTGCCTCCGACAACGGTCACATCATTATCTCCGACGAGATTTCTCCCGACACCTGCCGCTTCTGGGACGAGGCCACCGGAGAGAAACTGGACAAAGACCGTTTCCGCCTGGACCTGAGCGACGTGGTGGCCAGCTACCGGGTAGTACTTGACAGACTTAATTCTATTGAATAATGGGCGTACTTGCAGTATTCGGCGTCCCGGACGCATCTACCCACATCTATTACGGGCTTCACAACCTCCAGCACCGTGGTCAGGAAGGAGCCGGCATCATTACCTTTGACCAGGAAGGTCAGCCCCACTCTCACCGCGGACAGGGCCTTCTGAGCGAGGTCTTCACCAACGGCGAGCTCAAGAAACTCCCCGGTAACCTGGGTCTGGGCAGCGTCAAGTATGCCAATGCCTCCAAGGGCGGCCTCCAGAACGTGGAGCCGCTGTTCTTCCGCCACTATACCGGAGACTTTGCGATGGCCGGCGAAGGAAACCTGGTCAACGCCCACCAGCTCACAACATATCTGGAGAAGCAGGGCAGCCTGTTCCAGACCAGCACGGACAGTGAGATCCTGGCCCACCTCATCAAGAAGACGGGCAAGGAAGAGCGTATTGTGCGCCTCATCAAGGCTCTCAACATGCTGGAAGGCGGTTTCACCTTTGTGATTGTTACCAAGAGCCGCGTCTACGCCTGCAGAGACAAATACGGCATCAAACCCCTGTGCCTGGGCAAGCTGGGAGACGGCTACGTGGTTTCCAGCGAATCCTGCGCCTTTGGCATTATGGGGGCCGAATTCATCCGCGACATCAACCCCGGCGAGGTCATCTGCCTGGACGAGCACGGCCTGCGCAGCAACCTGTATTCCAAGTTCTCGCGCCACCGTATGTGCGCTATGGAGTACATCTATTTTGCCCGCCCCGACAGCGACATTGACGGCTGCAACGTGCACGCTTACAGAAAAGAGGCAGGCCGACGCCTGGCCCGCGAATGCCCCGCAGAGGCCGATATGGTAGTGGGTGTGCCCGAGTCCAGCCTTAGCGCCGCTATGGGTTACGCCGAAGAAAGCGGCCTCCCGTACGAGATGGGCCTCGTGAAGCACAAATATGTGGGCCGTACCTTTATCCAGCCCATCCAGTCTATGCGCGAACTGGGCGTAAAGATGAAGCTTTCTCCCGTGCGCAGCATCGTGGCCGGCAAGAGAATCGTTCTGGTGGACGACTCCATAGTCCGCGGTACCACATCTTTGAAGATTGTGCGTATGCTCCGTGAGGCCGGCGCCAAGGAAGTACACGTGCGTATTGCCAGCCCTATGATGAAGTACACCTGCCACTACGGCGTGGATACTTCCACTCCGGAAGAGCTCCTTTGCTCGCACCGCACCCTGGAAGAGGCCTGCGAGGCCATCCAGGCCGATTCCCTGGGCTACCTGAGCCCGGAAAGCACCCGCGACTCCTGCTTTGGCTGCGCCGATCCCTGCCAGGCCTGCTTCACGGGCGAATATCCTACCTTATTATATGACGATTTTAACAGCGAAGACTAATATATGGCAAAATCTTACGAACAGTCCGGCGTAAATCTGGAAGCCGGTTACGAAGTGGTGCGACGCATCAAACAGCACGTGGCCTCTACCTCCCGTGTGGGCTCGATGGGCAACATCGGCTCTTTTGGCGGTATGTTTGACCTTTCCGTCCTGGGCATCAAGGAGCCCGTTCTGGTATCCGGTACCGACGGTGTGGGCACCAAGCTCAAGATTGCCTTCGCTATGGACAAGCACGACACCATTGGCATCGATGCCGTGGCTATGTGCGTGAACGATGTCCTGGCCCAGGGTGCCGAGCCTCTCTTCTTCCTCGATTATGTGGCCCTGGGACACAACATCCCCGCCAAGGTGGAAGCCATTGTGGCCGGTGTGGCCGAAGGCTGCCGCCAGGCCGGCTGCGCCCTCGTGGGCGGCGAGACCGCCGAAATGCCGGGTATGTATGAGGACGGCGAGTACGACATTGCCGGCTACACCACGGGTGTGGTAGAGAAATCCAAGCTCATTGACGGCTCCAAGGTCAAGGTGGGAGACGTGCTGGTGGGCATTGCCTCCACGGGCGTGCACTCCAACGGCTTCTCCCTGGTTAGAAAGATTGTGGCCGATGCCGGTCTCAATTACCAGGATGCCATTCCCGAGTTTGGCGGCCGCAAGCTGGGTGAGGTCCTCCTGACCCCCACCAAGATTTACGTAAAGCAGATGCTGCAGGTGATCCGCAACTGCGACGTCCACGGCGTGGCTCACATCACCGGCGGCGGCTTTGACGAGAACATCCCCCGCGTGCTCCGTCCCGGTCAGGGCCTGGAGATTCACGAGGGCACCTGGGAGATCCTCCCCGTGTTCCGGATGCTGGAGAAGTGGGGCGGCGTTCCGCACCGCGAGATGTTCAACATCTTCAATATGGGCATTGGTATGATTGCCGTGATGGACGAGGCCGAAGCCCCCAAGGCCATCCAGATCCTGGAAGCCTGTGGCGAAAAGGCATCCGTTATTGGTAAGGTCACCGATAAGGAAGGCGTTAATATTATCCTGAAGTAACCTGTCATTCTGAACGAAGTGAAGAATCTCGCAGTTTTTGCCAGCGGAACCGGCACCAACTTCGTGGCCATTGCCAAGGCTTGCGCTTCGGGCGTAATCAACGCCCGGGTAGCGCTCCTGGTGTGCGACAAGCCTGGTGCTCCTGTGTTGGACCGTGCCAGGGAGCTGGGCGTGGAAACCTTTGCCTTCTGTGCCAAGGACTATGCCTCCAAGGCCGATTACGAGGCAGAGATTGTAAGGCGGCTGGATGCCAAGAAGGTGGACCTGGTGTGCCTGGCAGGCTATATGAGAATAGTAGGGGAGACCCTCCTCAATGCCTACGAGGGCAAGATCATCAACATTCATCCCTCGCTGCTGCCGGCCTTCCGGGGCGCCAACGCCGTGGAGCAGGCGGTAGCCTATGGAGTGAAGGTGTACGGCATCACCATCCACTGGGTCAACTCAGACCTGGACGGTGGCAAGATCATAGCCCAGCGTGCCTTCCCCTACGAAGGCTCCGACCCTGCCGAGGTTCACGCCATTGGCCAGAAGATCGAACACGAATTATATGTAGAAACCATAAATAAAATCTTATGAGAGCGTTAGTTAGCGTTAGTGATAAGACCGGACTAGTAGAATTTGTCCAGGGTCTTGTAGAGCTGGGTTGGGAAATCATCGCCACCGGCGGAACCCAGAAATTGCTGGAAAGCAAAGGTGTAAAGACTATTGGCATCAGCGAGGTCACCGGATTCCCGGAGATCTGCGACGGCCGCGTCAAGACCCTGCATCCCAAGGTGCACGGCGGCATCCTGGCCCGCCGCGACGTCCCCGCCCACATGGAAACCCTTAAGGAGAACGGCATCCAGACCATCGAGCTGGTTTGCGTAAACCTCTATCCTTTCAAGCAGACCATTGCCAAGGAAGGCGTAACCCTGGAGGATGCCATCGAGAACATCGACATCGGCGGCCCTTCTATGGTTCGCAGCGCTGCCAAGAACTGGAAGGATGTAACCATCGTCTGCGATCCTTCCGACTATGGCAAGGTGCTGGACGAGCTCAAGGCCAACGGCAAGACCTCCGACCAGACCCGTCTGCAGCTTTCGGCCAAGGCCTATACCCACACGGCCGAATACGACGCCTGCATCGCCACTTATATGCGCGCCCAGGCCGGCCTTAACGAGAAGCTCTTCCTGGAGTACGACCTCAAGCAGGGCCTCCGCTACGGCGAGAACCCTCACCAGAGCGCCAAGTTCTACGCTACCCTGGAGCCCGCCCCGTTCTCCCTGGCCTTCGCCGAGCAGATTCAGGGCAAGGAACTTTCCTACAACAACATCCAGGACGCCAACGCCGCCCTCAATGTGCTGCGTGACTTTGAAGAGCCCTTCTGCGTAGCCCTCAAGCATATGAACCCTTGCGGCGCTGCCGTGGGCAAGACCATCGAGGAAGCCTGGCAGGCTGCCTATGAGGCCGACAAGGTGAGCATCTACGGTGGTATCGTGGGCGTGAACCGCACCCTCACCGCCGAGGTGGCTGCCGGTATGAAGCCCATCTTCCTGGAGATTGTCATTGCTCCCGACTTCACCCCCGAAGCCCTGGAGATCCTCTCTACCAAGAAGAACCTCCGCGTGATGAAGGTGGATATGACCCGCGACGGCAAGTCCGTGCCCCAGTTCATCAGCGTGAACGGCGGTATGCTGGCCCAGCAGCTGGATACCCAGGTAGAGACCGTTACCCCCGAGATGTGCGTCACCAAGGTGAAGCCCACCGCCGCCCAGCTGGCCGATGCCAACTTTGGCTGGAAGATTGTGAAGCACGTCAAGTCCAACGCCATTGCCGTTGTGCGTGACAACCACACCATTGGCATCGGTGCCGGTCAGACCAACCGCGTAGGTTCCGCCGAGATTGCCCTCAACGAGGCCAAGAACGCCGGCTTCACCGAGGGTCTGGTGCTTGCTTCCGACGGCTTCCTGCCCTTCGACGATACCGTGGCCCTGGCCGCCAACTACGGCGTAACCGTGATTGTGCAGCCCGGCGGATCCATCCGCGACGAGGACGCCATCAAGAAGGCCGACGAACTGGGCATCTGCATGCTGTTCACCGGAGTCAGACACTTCAAGCATTAATAGATGAAGACAGTGCTAGTAATAGGAGGCGGCGGGCGCGAGCATGCCATAGTTGACGCGCTCAGCCGTTCCTCCCAGGTTGAAAAGATTTACTGCGCCCCCGGCAATGCCGGAATTGGGGAACAGGCCGTCAACGTGCCCCTCAAGGACACCGACGTGGAGGGCCTCAAGGCCTTTGCCATAGAGCATCACGTAGATTTGACGGTAGTGGGTCCCGAGGCGGCCCTGGCTGTGGGCATCGTGGATGCCTTCCGGGCTGCCGGTCTCAAGATCTTCGGCCATACCAAGGCTGCAACGGCCATCGAAAGCTCCAAGGAGTTTGCCAAGAAGCTGATGGCCAAGTACAACATCCCCACGGCTGCCTACAAGGGCTTCTCGGATTATGAGGAAGCTTTGGCCTATGTATCGGCCCGTCCTTTCCCGGCGGTGCTCAAATACGATGGCCTGGCTGCCGGCAAGGGCGTTGTGATTGCGCAGGATCTGGAGGAAGCCAAGGCCGCCCTGGCCGATATGCTCCTGGACCATTCCTTTGGACAGGGCAGGGTAGTGGTGGAGGATTTCCTCACCGGCCCCGAGTTCTCTTTCCTGTGCTTCGTGGACGGTTCCCGCGTGTATCCCATGCCGCTTTCGCAGGACCACAAGCGCGCCTTTGACGGCGACAAGGGTCCCAACACCGGCGGTATGGGCGCCTATACGGGCCTGCCTTTCATTACGGAAGAGGACAAGGAGTTTGCCTTCAAGGAGATTCTGTGCAAGACCGCCGAGGCCATGGTTTCCGAAGGTCTGCCGCTTTCCGGCGTGCTCTATGGCGGCCTTATGAAGACGCCCCAGGGTATCAAGGTCATTGAGTTCAACGCACGTTTTGGAGACCCCGAGACCGAGGTGGTGCTGCCCCTGCTGCAGAGCGATATCTACGATATCTTTGAGGGGGTGGCCACTTCTACGCCCGTTGAGGAACCCGTCTGGGCCGATGGCGTAACGCTGGGCGTGGTCCTGGCTTCCAAGGGCTATCCGGGCCATTACGAGAAGGGCGTTGCCATTAACGGAATGCACCGCGTGGGCACCCAGGTATACCATATGGGTACGGCCCTGAAGGACGGCCAGCTGGTCACAAACGGAGGCCGTGTCCTCATGGTCATTGCCGCTGGAGAAGATCTCGCCGAAGCCCGCCGCAAAGTCTACGCCGAGGTGGAGCAGATCCAATGCGACAACCTCTTCTACAGAAAAGACATAGCACACATTGCATTTGAATAAAGTATGGGAAACATTATTGACGGAAAAGCTTTAAGTCTGGTAGTCAAGGACGAGGTAAAGGCCGAAGTCCCCGTTTTGGAGGCCAAGTACGGCCGCAAGCCCTGCCTGGTAGTGATCATTGTGGGTGAAAACCCCGCCAGTCAGGTATATGTACGCAATAAAGTAAAGGCTGCTGCTTATACTGGAATGGAGTCGCAGCTCATTGAATTGCCGGCCGATATCTCCGAAGAAGCCCTGCTGGGAAAGATTGTGGACCTGAACAACGACCCCAAGGTGGACGGTATTCTGGTTCAGCTCCCCCTGCCCAAGCACATCAACGAGGTGAAGGTGATAGACACCATTTCCCGTGAGAAGGACGTGGACGGTTTCCACCCCGGCAACGTGGCCGGTCTGTGGCTGGGCAAGGACTGCATTGTCCCTTGCACCCCTGCCGGCATCATGCGCCTCATTGACAGCGTGGGCGTAGAGCTCAAGGGCAAGAACGCCGTAGTAGTGGGCCGAAGCAACATCGTTGGCAAGCCCGTGGCCAAGCTCCTGCTGGACCGCCACGCCACCGTGACCATCGCTCACTCCCGCACCGCAGACCTGGGCGCCGTCTGCCGCACGGCCGACGTGCTGGTGGTAGCTGTGGGAAAGGCCGGCCTGGT
>JAEEQI010000097.1 GCA_016285215.1 Bacteroidales bacterium
GGCGCAGGTGTACGAAAAGCAGCCTCTGGTGATAGTGAACGCGAGCGGCACGGCAAGTCCGGAGGATGTCATCGCCCTGGAGCAGCGCATAATATCAGCCGTTAACGAGCGCTTCGGCATAGAACTCCACCCGGAAGTCGATCACATCTGATTCAGGCCGGCTTCCGTACACAAAAAAGGCGGTTTTTGTTTACGAAGGGCCGAAAAAACAGATTCCGTGCACAAAACAGGCCGTTTTTGTGCACGGAATCTTATTATATAGTAGCCTGACTACTGGGGGATCTGGGCGCCGTAGCCGGGCACCTTGCCGAAGAGGTCTTTCGCTTTTTCCCAAGGATACTTGTTGCAGTACATACTCGGGCGGATAATCTCGCTACCCTGCTGGTTCAGGCCGAAGAGACGGTTGACCTGGTTGGCCGCGGAATTGGCGTTGTAGCTCTGCGAGCGGATGATCTTCAGGTTCATAAAGCCCTCGAGATAAGACTTGTCAATGGCGTCGATGAAGGCCTTCTCGCTTGCGGGCAGGTCTTTGTTGCCTTCGTATTTCGGGCCGATCTGCTCGGCTTCCTCGATACGGGCGGCAGGGACGGAAATGGTCGCGGCTCCGGCGGAGGCGAGTTCAAGGTCCCTGCGGTTGGCGAAGAAGTAGTTGTCGTAGAGATTGCTGATCTTGGCGGCCTCCATAGCCTTGTTGGACTCGTAATAGACCCTCTCCACAGCGCAGTTGCTGTTGCATCCGAAGATATTGTTGTGGACATCTATCGTGCGGATACCATTCATAAAACGGAAGCCCTGGCCCATATCTTCGAAGCCCTTGGTACGGGTCCAGGTGAAGAGGACCGTATTGTGGTGGAAATCGAGGGAAACCTTGTCGATATCGGCATCCTTGACATTGCCCCTGACCTGGCAGGCGGCATAGCGGCAGGAGATGAAGATATTGTTGCAGATTTCCATATGGCCCTTGCCCATAAGGGCGGAAATGCCATAGTCGCGGCAGTTGACGAAGATGCAGTTGGAGACGCGCACATTGCCTTCCACGTCCATGTGGAGGGCATATTCGTCGCCGCTGGAGAAGCCAACCTTGGGGCAGTTGGGATTAGCGTCGGGTTCAATGAAACGGCCGGTCAGTACGCCCTTGTTGGGGGTGCCGGTGATCTCCAGGTCCACGTTGGCCACGCAGTAGCGGTTGTTCTCGCCGAGGTCGAAGACAAAGCCGTCCACTACGACATTGCCGACGGGACCGCTGTAGCCGTAAGGGCGCCTTGCGTTGAAGTTGAAAAGAGGAGCAATGAAAGACTGGTCGTAGGGCTGGATCTTGGTCACATACTTGATGACGTCCCTCTCGCTGAAGTCCGGAGAGTAACCACCGTAGATGCTGATGAACTTGCCCGGCTCGTGGGTTGCGTTGCCGAAGCGGCCGATTTCGATATAGCCGCGGTCCATACTTCCGAGATAATTGCCTTCCGCGACGAGGATCATATCATTTTCCTCAGCCGCTCCGATGGCTTTCTGAAGGTCTTTCATCGCAGTGGACGGGCTCAGGCCGTCGGCACGGGCGGAACCTATCGTCTGGCTCACATAGATGGTCTTGCCCTGGGCGACGCGGGAAGCGCTTGCGGCTCCGGAATTGTTGGACGGGGCCTCTTTGAAACTTTCACCGCCGGAACGGACGGCTTTGTTCGCCTCGTTCTGGAGCACTCCCTTGGCTTTGTTGCCGAGAGAACGGAGGGCGGAATTGAGCTGGGCAGATGCAGGCTGCAGCGAAAGGAGCGTCAGCGCTGCGGCGAGGATGATGGACAATCTTTTCATAATATCGCTGGTTTGACGTAATCTTCCTATTGATTGCGTAAATATAGCAATTTTTGCGGTAGTTGCGGCAAGATTGACGAAAAAAGCGCCGCAGAGAGACTGCGACGCTTTTTGATTTCAAGCCAAAGCCGAGCCTTAGCGAAGCTTGGTGTAGCCGTAGCGGGCCTCGTCCTCGAGTTCGATCTCGATGCGCATAAGGCGGTTGTACTTGGCGATACGGTCGGTACGGCTGAGGGAACCGGTCTTGATCTGGCCGCTGTTGGTAGCGACGGCGATGTCGGCGATGGTGGTGTCCTCGGTCTCACCGGAACGGTGGGAAGTAACGGTGGTGTAGCCGTGACGGTGGGCCATCTCGATGGCGTCCAGGGTCTCGGTGAGGGAACCGATCTGGTTCACCTTGATGAGGATGGAGTTACCGGCACCCATCTCGATACCCTTCTGCAGGTACTTCACGTTGGTCACGAAGAGGTCGTCACCTACGAGCTGGCACTTGTCACCAATGGCCTTGGTGAGCTTCACCCAGCCTTCCCAGTCTTCCTCGGACAGACCGTCCTCGATGGAGTCGATAGGGTACTTGCTGATGAGCTGCTTGAGGTAGTTGATCTGCTGGTCGGTGGTGAGCTTGCGGCCGCGAGGGTCTTTCTTCTTACCGTCCTTGAGCTGCTTGTAGTCATAGTAGAACTTACCGTCCTCCTTGAAGCAGAACTCGGAAGCAGCGCAGTCCATAGCGATGGTCACGTCCTTACCAGGTACGTAGCCGGCGCCTTCGATAGCGGCGATGATGCAGTCAAGAGCGTCGTTGATGCCCTTGAGAGCGGGAGCGAAACCACCCTCGTCACCCACGGCGGTGGACAGGCCACGGCCCTTGAGTACTTTCTGCAGAGCGTGGAATACCTCGGCACCCATACGGACGGCCTCAGCCTCGTTGGCGGCGCCGATGGGACGGATCATAAACTCCTGGAAAGCGATGGGAGCGTCGGAGTGGGCGCCACCATTGATGATGTTCATCATAGGAACCGGGAGAACATAGGCGTTGGTGCCACCCAGGTAACGGTACAGGGGCATGCCCAGCTCAGCGGCAGCAGCCTTGGCAACGGCCAGGGAAACGCCCAGGATGGCGTTGGCGCCCAGCTTGCTCTTGGTAGCGGTGCCGTCCAGCTCGATCATGGCCTTATCGATGGCGCGCTGCTGAGTAGCGTCCATGCCGATGATTTCGGGAGCAATCACCTTGTTCACATTGTCAACGGCCTTGAGAACGCCCTTACCGCCGTAGCGCTTCTTGTCTCCATCGCGGAGCTCGAGGGCTTCATTCTCACCGGTGGATGCGCCAGAGGGAACGGCAGCAACACCAACAAAACCGGAATCAAGGGTAACTTCAACTTCGATGGTAGGATTTCCGCGGGAATCCAGGATCTCTCTACCGAATACGGATACGATCTGCATAATGTTATAGTATTAAAAAATTTGCGTCACATCTTGGATGCGGCGCAAATTTACGAATTTTTTAGCAGAAAAGGAAGATTTAGCGGAGGGTTTCGTCCTTTTCCAGCAGGTATTCGGCAATTTGGACGGCGTTGAGGGCCGCGCCCTTGCGAATTTGGTCTCCGGTGAGCCAAAGAGTTATTCCATTGTCTTCGGCCAAATCCTTGCGAACCCGGCCCACATAAACGTCATCTTTACCGGCCGATTCCAGCGGCATCGGGTACACGTAGTTCTGAGGGTCATCCTCCAGGGTTACGCCCGGTGCCACAGACAGAGCTTTGCGAATAGCGGCAATCTCCAGGGGCTGCTCGGTCTCCAGCCACACCGACTCGGAGTGGGAACGGAGGGAGGAAACGCGGACACAGGTGGCCGATGTGCGAACATCGCTGTGCATAATCTTGCGCGTTTCGTTGAACATTTTCATCTCCTCCTTGGTGTAGTCGTTCTCCGTCATCTTGTCAATCTGGGGAATCACGTTGTAGGCCAGCTGGTGGGGGAACTTGCTCACGGTCTTCACCTCACCGGTCTCCACTATCTCGCGGTACTGCTGCTCCAGCTCGGCCATAGCGGCTGCACCGGCGCCGCTGGCGCTCTGGTAGGAGCTCACGTGAATGCGGCGGATGTGGCTCAGCTGCTCGATGGGCTTGAGAACCACTACCATTAAGATAGTAGTGCAATTGGGGTTGGCAATGATGCCGCGGGGGCGCACCAGGGCATCCTCAGCGTTGCATTCCGGTACCACCAGGGGAACGTCTTCGTCCATACGGAAGGCGCTGGAATTGTCAATCATCACGCATCCGTACTTGGTGATATCCTCTGCGAACTCCTTGGAAGTTCCGGCTCCGGCCGAGGTAAAGGCAATGTCGATGTCCTTGAAATCGTCGTTGTGCTGAAGCAGTTTCACTTCATACTCCTTTCCCCGGAACTCATACTTTCTTCCCGCAGAACGCTCGGACCCGAAAAGTACAAGATCGTCCATAGGGAAATCCCTTTGGGCCAGAATGCGGAGGAACTCCTGTCCTACGGCTCCGCTTGCTCCTACAATGGCTACTTTCATTTTTAAAAACTAATTAAACCAGGCTTCCGATCAGCTTCTCGCGGTCTCCGTAGAGCATATCGATGACCGGAATCTCAATAGTGGTATAGCAGCCCGGCTGCTGCTTCATAGAAGCGCGCGCCACATTCACCAGAATCTGGGCGGTCAGGGCCGGATTGTTGATTTTCATATTAAACTCAAAGAACTGGTTGTGCGTCTTTCCGCTCACGCCGTTTCTGACCAGATTCACGCCGTGGGCCACGTTGTTGATGGCGTTCACGCTCTCTACCGGAATCACGTGGGTCTCGTCGTGGGCAAAATAGGGGTCAGAGGTAATGGCTTCCGTCACGTCTTCCAGACGGGCGCCTTCTTCCAGCTCCACATACACCATACGGCGGTGAATGCCTTCTCCGGTGGGGATGGTCATAGAAAGGGCATCCTTCACGCCGGCCTTGGAACGGGCACACACGGAATGTCCCATAGAGCGTCCAGGGCCGAAGTTGGTATAGGAAAGACCGCAGGGGGCCATACTTTCCATCAGGGCACGGACAATGGAATCGGAACCCGGATCCCAGCCGGCCGAAATAATGGCAACAGCTCCATTCTCCTTAGCCAGAGGCAACAGGGCCCTGCGATACTCTACTATAGAGGTATGGATATCAAACGAATCCACGGTGTTAATGCCCAGGGCCAGATACTTCTTGGCGTACTCCTCACAAAGGCGGGAAGGCGTGGCAAGGATGGCCACATCCACCTTTCCCAGTTCCCGGATGTCCGAAACCACCGGATAAGGAGCCAGCTCCGGGAAACCTTCCCTGGAGGGCACCCGGCGGACCACTCCCGCACAAACCATATCGGGAGAAGTCTCAATAGATTCCAACGTATATTGACCAATGTTGCCGTAGCCAACAATGGCTACTCTGATTTTTTCCATAATCTTTACAAATTTACAATAATTCACTAAACTCGTGAACTCCTTGGAGTCCTTCTGTCATCAAAGCAGCCAACACAGCTCCTTTGGCCAGTCCCTCGCGGGAAAACGCTTCGTGTTTAAGCGTGAGTTCATCACAGTCCGATTTTAGGGTAAGTGTATGGATACCGGGCACCTCTCCCTCACGAACCGAAGAGATGACCGGCTTTTCTCCCAGGGCCTTCTCCACCAGATTTCCCAGCGTGATGGCGGTGCCGGAAGGGGCATCCAGCTTGTGAATATGGTGGATTTCCTCAATGCAAGGCTCATAGCCGGCGCCTTTGAGAAGGGCCGAAGCCTTGGCGGCAGCCGCAAAAAGGGCATTCACGCCCAGGGAGAAGTTGGAGGCATAGATAAGAGGGGTGCCGGCCTCTTCAAAGGCGCGGCGGACATCGGCCTGGATATCATTCCAGCCCGTAGTGCCCACCACCGCGGCTTTGAAATGCCGGGCAATGAAGGCGTAGTTGGCCCTGAAGGCCTCCGGGGTTGTGAAATCTATACAGACACATTCGCGGGCCGTTTCCGGATCGGTGGCCGTAATGTTTTCGCTGGCTTCCACCAGCTGGATGCCCCTGTTTTGGAGCTCCTTCTCTATCATATGTCCCATACGGCCGTAGCCGCTGATAATCACTTTGATCATGCCCACAATTGATTCAGGGTTTGTTGTATCAGGGCTTCCGTCGATTCCTGGGCCGTTACCAGCGGCAGACGGAGGCTGTTTTCCATAAGTCCCAGCTGGGCCATAGCCACTTTGCCGGGGATGGGGTTGGGTTCTACAAAGAGGTTTTTGAACAGGGTGCTCATCCGCTCGTTAAGTTCTTCGGCCCTCTTCCAATCCCCGCTCTGGGTGGCGTGTACAAACAGCGCCATCTCCATAGGGGCCACGTTGGAAGCTACCGACACTACGCCGTGGCCACCCATACGCATCACGGCCAGGGTGTCGTCGTCGTTGCCGGACAGCACGCTGAAACCGGCCGGGGCACCTTGGATAATCTTCTGGATCTGGGCCCGGTTTCCGGAGGCCTCTTTCACAGCCACGATATTGGGCACATCGTGGGCCAGGGCCAGCGTGGTTTCGGCCTCGCAGTTGGTTCCCGTCCGGCCCGGTACATTATAGAGGATCACCGGCTTGTCCGTAGCTTCGGCCAGGGTCTTAAAATACTGGTAGATGCCGCGCTGCGGAGGTTTGTTGTAGAAAGGCACTACCACCAGATAGGCATCGGCCTCCTTGAGCAGTTCCATATTGGCCAGCGTGCCGTGCACACTGTTGGTGCCCACGCCCACCACCACCGGGTGACCGGCGGCGTGCTCTTTTACGGTATGGAAGACCAGGAGCCTCTCTTCGTTGGACAGGGTGGGCGTTTCTCCCGTCGTTCCCAGGGGAACCAGGAAATCGACACCAGCCTGCACCTGGCGTTTTGTAGTGGCAACAAGGGCCTCTACGTCAACCTCTCCGTGGCGGAAAGGGGTAAACATAGCCGTTCCACAGCCTTTTAGCAAAGTATCCATTATCCAAAGAGCGTTTGACTTAAAGAACGAAGCGTAGCCACTTTGTCTTCTTCCCTTACCAGAAGGGAGATGTTGTAGTTGCTGCCGCCGTAGGAAACCATTCTCACCGGAATGTCTTTGAGGGCGTTCATAACCTTGGACTCAAAGCCGCAGTTGGCCCAGTCCATATCGCCCACCACGCACACGATGCACATATCCAGGTCCACCGACACGGTGCCGTACTTCTTGAGGTCGTGCACAATCTCGCTGAGGTAGCGGGTGTCGTCAATGGTCAGGGATACGCCCACCTCCGAGGTGCAGATCATATCAATGGGGGTGCGGTAGGTCTCAAAGATTTCAAAGACTTTGCGCAGGAAACCGTGGGCCAGCAGCATTCGGGACGATTTGATTTTGATGGCCACAATATTGTCTTTGGCGGCCACGGCTTTGATGACGCCCGTATCCGGAACGCTGTCAATCAGGGTTCCCGGAGCTTCCGGTTCCATAGTATTCAGAAGGCGCACCGGGATGTTGGCATACCGGGCGGGGAGGATGCAGGTGGGGTGCAGGATTTTGGCACCAAAGTAGGCCAGCTCGGCGGCTTCGTCAAAATGAAGGTGACGCACGGCCGAAGTCTTCTCCACCACACGGGGATCGTTGTTATGGAGGCCGTCAATGTCGGTCCAGATCTGGATTTCCTGGGCACCGGTTACAGCGCCAATGATACAGGCCGAATAGTCCGAGCCGCCGCGCTTGAGGTTGTCTACCTCGTCGCGTGCGTTCATACAGATGTAGCCCTGGGTGATGTACAGATCGGCCCCTTTTTCTTTTTCAAGAAGCTTGCTCAGAAGCCCTTTGATGGCTTCCAGGTCGGGCTCTCCCTGGGCGTCGGTTCTCATAAAGGAGAGGGCCGGCAGGAGCCTGACGTTCACGCCCTGCTCTTCCAGATAAGTGGTCATCAGGAAGGTGGACATCAGCTCTCCCTGTGACAGGATAATCCGCTCCTGAACATCGCCAAAAGGCTCTTTAGTGATATCCGAGAGGGTGTTGAAAATGCCGTCAATGTATGCCTGGGCCTTCTCTTTGCTCTCCTGCTTGGAAAGGAGTTCCCTGATAACACCATTATACTTTGCGTGCAGGGAAGCAATGGTATCCCTTGCTCCGTCCTGGTTACGACTGTACAGATAGCCGGCAATCTCTACCAGCGTATTGGTGGTACCGGACATAGCCGACAAAACCACGATATCCTTCTTTCCGGCGGTGATAAGGCGTGCGACCTCTTTGAAACGCTGGGCGCTTCCCACAGAGGTTCCGCCGAATTTTAGCACTTTCATTGTGAATATATTTAGAATACACTACTGAACTAAACCGATGCAAAGGAACACAGAATAAATGAGATATGCAAACTTTTTAAGAAATTTTTGTATAAATTGTTAATTTATTCGCAAATATTCATTTTTATTCACTATCTTTGTACCGCAAAAAGAGAAAACTATGCAGAACATCAAATCCCGTCAGTCGGCCCTGCTGGAAATTGTGGGCAAAGAAAATATCTTCAGTCAGGAAGAGCTCATTGAGAAAATGAGCGAGCGAGGCATCGCCACCACCCAGGCCACGCTCTCGCGCGACCTCAAGGCCCTGCATATCCGCAAACTCCCGGGGGAGGGATACAGACTTCCCCAAACCGTAACCAAAGAGGCGGCCTCTCCATCCGTTGTCAACGGTATCATCCGGGTGGAAATCTCCTTCCCCCTGGCCGTGATACGGACCCTGGAAGGTTATGCGGCTGCCGTGGCTACCTACCTGGACCAGCACCCCACCGATTCCATTCTGGGCACCCTCGCCGGAGACGACACGGTACTCCTGGGCCTGCGCCAGGGCTACACGCCCAAGCAGGTTCTGGCCGCCCTGGAGCAATGTATGCCCGGTATCTGCAGCCGGGCCACCTTCCCTCCTCTGGGATAAAAAAACCGGAGCGGGTCTCACGACTCGCTCCGGGGGCTACAGATCATATCAATATTATGTTTTAACAAATCTGTATTCTCTGTAACTATATCTCAAATAAGCACAAAAAGCCGCATCTACAAGAGATGACAGTTGTAATTGGCAAAAATGAAATCAACTAACCAATGCAAAGATTGGAAACATATTTCAATTTTGCAAATGCACAAAAGGAGCATAATCCGCTAATAATTAACTCGTTTTGGATTAATAAAACCATTTAAAACGATCCGTAAAAATTTTTACTGTCAGATTGTAAGAAAACACCTTCTCAAAGTTACAAACTGAAATTCTGCTCTTTTTGCCCCTTTTTATCAAAATTTCACCTATATCCTCCAAATCCTCCATCCTCCGGTAATGATTTTTAAAAGACGTGCCCTCCAGGGAGAGCCTCCTGAAGGTACGGACCTTCGGTCCTATCCCTCCCACCCCTACGGGGCGGGCCCCTCCCATTCACGAGCCATGGGCGG
>JAEEQI010000098.1 GCA_016285215.1 Bacteroidales bacterium
GAGATCCTCCTCCCGGACGGTGTAGAGATGGTGATGCCTGGCGATAACGTGGAAATCACTGTGAAGCTCATCACTCCTGTTGCTATGAACAACGGTCTGCAGTTCGCTATCCGCGAAGGCGGTCGTACCGTTGGCGCTGGCCAGGTGATCGGCATCATCGAGTAATTTTCTCGAAGCCATTTAACTAAGTGAGTGCTCAGACGTGGGCACTCACTTCCCACAGGGGAATAGAACAAGGGTAGTTCAGCGGTCTCCAAAACCGTCGATGTGGGTTCGAATCCTGCTTCCCCTGCCAATATCAAAGGTTACGATTTGGTAAATGTTTAACGAAAAGGCCAAGGGATTCCCGCTTCCAATTTTCCCCCGGCCCATTGTAAGCAAAGATGAGTAAGATTGTTAACTATCTGAAAGAGTCCTATTTGGAGTTGACCAAAAAGGTCACCTGGCCCACCTGGGAGAAGCTGCAGAGTTCTGCCCTTCTCGTCCTGGTCACCACGCTGATCCTCTCTGTTGTCATCTTCCTGATTGACTTTGCTTTCCAGCATCTGATGGAGTTTATTTACGCACTGTAACTGATTAGTACACCCTATGGCTGACAAGAAATGGTACGTACTGCGTACCGCGGGAACCAAGGAAAAGAAAGCCGCCGAATACCTGGTCAAGGAAATTGAAAGACACCCGGATCTGCAAGCAATTGTGGATCAGGTTCTGGTGCCTGTCAAGAAAGAGATCGTCACCAAGAATGGCAAGCGCAAGGAAGTGGAGCGTCTCCTCTTCCCTGGCTACGTGCTCATTCACGCCGAGCTCAACCCCGACCTCGAGTATGTCATTCGCAACGGCATCCCCGGCATGTCCGGATTCCTGACGGAGAAGACCGGCAACGGTCCCACCGAGCGCGTTCCTGTTCCCATCCGTGACGAAGAAGCCCAGCGCATTCTTGGCGTCCAGGACGAGAACGCCGTAAGTGCAGCCGAGACCGAGGTGAACTTCACCGTTGGAGAGAGCGTCCGCATTACGGACGGTCCTTTCAGCGGCTTCAGCGGCAACGTAGAGGAAATCCTGCAGGAAAGAAGCAAACTCAAGGTAGTAGTTGTGATCTTTGGAAGAAAGACTCTTCTGGAACTCAGCTTTACACAAGTAACTAAAGAGTAAAAATTTACTATGGCAAAAGAAGTATCCGGATTCATTAAGCTCCAAATCAAAGGCGGAGCAGCGAATCCTGCGCCCCCGGTAGGACCGGCACTCGGTTCCAAGGGCCTCAACATCATGGACTTCTGCAAGCAGTTCAACGCTCGCACCCAGGACCAGGCCGGTAAGGTTCTCCCTGTGGTGATCACCGTGTACTCCGACAAGTCCTTCAGCTTTGAGGTCAAGCAGCCCCCGGTGGCCGTATCGCTCAAGGAAGCTGCCAAGATCAGCAAGGCTTCCGGTGAGCCCAACCGTAAGAAAGTGGCTACCGTTACCTGGGATCAGGTAAAGGAAATTGCCCAGTCCAAGATGCCCGACCTCAACGCTTTCACGCTGCGTAGCGCTATGAGCATGGTGGCCGGCACCGCCCGTTCCATGGGTATCAAGGTAGAAGGTGAAATGCCCGAGAATCTTTAAATCACGCATGAGTTATGAGCAAACTGACTAAAAACCAGAAAGCTGTTCTTGCCAAGTTCGACAAGACCAAGGTTTATCCCGTCTCTGAGGCATGCGCGCTTCTGAAGGAGATCACCTATACCAAATTTGACGCTTCCGTAGAAATCACCACCAATCTGGGTGTGGACCCTCGTAAGGCCAACCAGATGATCCGTGGCGTTGTCACCCTGCCTGCCGGTACCGGTAAGGTTACCCGCGTGCTGGTGCTCTGCACCCCTGACAAGGAAGCCGAAGCTAAAGAAGCTGGTGCAGACTACGTAGGTCTGGACGAGTATATCACCAAGATCAAGGAAGGCTGGACGGACGTAGATGTGATCATCTGCACCCCTTCCGTGATGGCCAAGGTCGGTCAGATTGGCCGTATCCTGGGTCCCCGCGGCCTTATGCCTAACCCCAAGACCGGCACCGTGACCATGGAGGTTGGCGCCGCTGTCAAGGACGTGAAGGGTGGTAAGATTGACTTCAAGGTGGACAAGACCGGTATTATTCACGCCGCCATCGGCAAGGCTTCCTTCACTGCCCAGCAGATTGAGGAGAACGCCCGCGCCTTTGTCTCCGCCGTTCTGAAGCTCAAGCCCCAGACCCTGAAGGGCACCTATTTCAAGAGCTGCACCATCTGCACCACTATGAGCCCTGCTATCAAGCTGGACGTGAAAGGTTTCACTGCTGAATAATCTGTAAGGAGGAAAAGATATGAAAAAGGAACTGAAAGAACAGGTTATTGCAGCTATCAAGGCTAACATCGCCCAGACCCCTAACTTCTACATCGTTGACATCGCCGGCCTCAACGCCGAGCAGACCGCTACGCTCCGCCGCGATTGCTTCAACGAGGGTATCAAGCTCACCGTTGTTAAGAACACCCTCCTCCACAAGGTAATCAAGGACGCTCAGAACCCTGAGATGGAACTCCTGGTCCCCGCTCTGGAAGGTAACACCGCCCTTATGTACACCGAAGCTCCGGCCGTTCCCGCCAAGCTCATCAAGAAGTACAACAAGGCCGGTAACGAGAAGCCCGCTCTCAAAGCTGCCTATGTGCAGGAGTGCGCTTTCGTAGGTGCCGACAAGCTGGAAGAGCTCATCAACATCAAGTCTCGCGAGGAACTCATCGGCCAGATCATTGGCATGCTCCAGTCCCCGATGCAGAACGTTATCTCCGCTCTGCAGAACGGCGGCGGCTCCAAGATCGCCGGTCTCGTCAAGACCCTCGAAGAAAAAGGAAACAAATAATAATAAACAATTTAAAACTTTACAATTATGGCAGACGTTAAGAAACTCGCCGAGGAACTCGTGAACCTCACCGTCAAAGATGTCCAGGAACTCGCTAAGATCCTGAAGGAAGAATATGGTATTGAGCCCGCTGCTGCAGCCGTTGCAGTTGCCGCTCCTGCTGCTGGTGCCGCCGAAGCCGCCGGTCCCGCTGAGCAGACCGAATTCGATGTGATCCTCACCAGCGCTGGTCAGGCTAAGCTCCAGGTCATCAAGGCCGTTAAGGAGAGCGCCGGTCTTGGTCTGAAAGAGGCCAAGGAACTGGTTGACAAGGCTCCCGTTGCCGTTAAGGAGAAAGTCTCCAAGGCTGAGGCTGAGGCCCTCAAGGCTGCCCTCGAGGAAGCCGGCGCCGAGGTTGAACTCAAGTAAGTTCACCTGCTCCCTATAGGGGAGTCCGCACACAGGTTTAGAGCCCAAGTAGGCTCTAAACCTTTTTTCCGTCTTAAAAATTTTCCCCATAACGAAGGCAGAACATGTCTAAAAAGACTAGCAATCAGCGAATCAATTTCGCAACCTCCAAAATTCTGGAATATCCTGACCTTCTGGAAGTTCAGCTGAAGTCCTTCAAGGATTTCTTCCAGCTGGAAACCACCCCGGACAGCCGTCGCGGGGAAGGCCTGTATCAGGTGTTCCAGGAAATTTTCCCGATTGAGGATACGCGGAACAACTATGAACTCACCTTCATCGATTACTTTATCGATCCGCCGCAGTATTCCATCGAGGAGTGTCTTGAGAGAGGACTCACTTACAATGTTCCTCTGAAGGCAAAACTCCGCCTTTCATGCACGGACCCGGAGCACGAGGACTTTGACACCCGCGTGCAGGACGTCTACCTGGGCAACATTCCTTATATGACCCCGGCCGGTACGTTCATCATCAACGGCTCCGAGAGAATTATCGTTTCGCAGCTTCACCGTTCCCCGGGCGTGTTCTTTGACCAGAGCATGCACGCCAACGGTACCAAACTCTATTCTGCCCGTATCATCCCCTTCAAGGGATCCTGGATCGAGTTTGCCACGGACATCAACAACGTGATGTACGCTTACATCGACCGTAAGAAGAAGCTGCCCGTTACCACCCTTCTGAGAGCTATCGGTTATAGCTCCGATAAGGACATCCTGGACCGCTTCGGCCTGGCTGATGAAGTGAAGGCCGATCCCAAGGTACTCCAGGAGAACGAAGGCCGCAAGCTGGCTGCCAATGTCCTGAAGACCTGGATTGAGGACTTCGAGGACGAGGACACCGGTGAGGTCATTCCCATCGAGCGTACCATTCCCATCGTGGAGCGCGGTGAGATCCTGAACGAGGATACCATCGCCCGTATCGCCGATACCGACGTCAAGACCATCCTCCTCCAGAAGGACGAGGCCGTCTCCGCCGAGAACTCCATCATCTACAACACCCTCCAGAAGGACCCGACCAATACGGAAATCGAGGCTGTGAACTACATCTACAAACAGCTCCGCAATTCCGAACCGCCGGATGAGGCTACCGCCCGTGACGTCATTGACAAGCTCTTCTTCTCCGAGAAGCGCTACGACCTGGGCAGCGTGGGCCGCTACCGTCTCAACAAGAAACTGAACCTGGACACCGATCCGGGCGTTCGCGTACTCACCAACACGGACATCGTAGAGATTATCAAGTACCTGATCCAGCTCATCAACAGCCGGGCCACGGTAGACGATATCGACCACCTGTCCAACCGTCGTGTACGCACCGTTGGCGAGCAGCTCGCCAACCAGTTCAGCGTGGGTCTGAGCCGTATGGCCCGTACCATCCGCGAACGTATGAATGTCCGCGACAGCGAACAGTTCAACCCCATCGACCTCATTAACGCCAAGACCCTGTCTTCCGTTATCAATTCCTTCTTCGGCACCAGCCAGCTGTCCCAGTTTATGGACCAGACCAACCCGCTGGCAGAGATCACGCACAAGCGCCGTCTCTCCGCTCTGGGTCCTGGCGGTCTGTCCCGTGACCGCGCCGGCTTCGAAGTACGTGACGTGCACTATACCCACTACGGCCGCCTGTGCCCTATCGAGAGCCCTGAAGGTCCTAACATCGGCCTTATCAGCTCCCTGTGCGTGTATGCCCGTATCAATGGCCTCGGCTTCATCGAGACCCCGTACCGCGAGGTGCACGACGGTAAGGTAGACCTTTCCGACACCGGTTGGAAGTACATGAGCGCCGAGGAAGAGGAAGCCCAGCACGTGGCCCTCGCCAACGTGAACATGTCCGACGACGGTCAGCTCCAGGACGAGCGCATCCAGTGCCGTCTGGAGGCCGACTTCCCGCTGGTTTCCAAGGAAGAAGTGAACTATATGGACGTAGCCCCCAACCAGATGGCTTCCGTGGCTGCTTCCCTCATTCCTTTCCTGGAGCACGACGACGCCCACCGCGCCCTGATGGGTGCCAACATGATGCGTCAGGCCGTTCCGCTGCTGAGCCCGGAGAGCCCCATCGTGGGTACCGGTCTGGAGGAGCGTGTCTGCATCGACTCCCGTACCCAGGTGATCGCCGAGCGTGAAGGTACCGTTACCTACGTAGACGCCAACGAAATCCACATCAAGTACGACCGTACCGACGACGAGAAGTTCGTAAGCTTCCTCCCCGAGGAGACCGTTTACAAGCTTCCCATCTACCGCCGCACCAACCAGAGTACCACCATTATGCTCAAACCCCTGGTTCGCAAGGGTGACCGCGTGAAGGGTGGCCAGGTGCTTACGGAAGGCTACGCCACCCAGAAGGGTGAGCTGGCCCTGGGTCGCAACCTGATGGTGGCCTTTATGCCTTGGAAGGGTTACAACTACGAAGATGCTATCGTTCTCAGTGAAGAGATGGTGAAGTGGGATGTGCTCACTTCCATCCACGTGGACGAGTACCTCACCGAGGTCCGCGAAACCAAGCGCGGTATGGAGGAACTCACCTCCGATATCCCCAACGTGAGCGAAGACGCCACCAAGGACCTGGACAAGGACGGTATCGTTCGCATCGGTGCCCACATCGAGCCCGGTGATATCATGATTGGTAAGATCACTCCTAAGGGTGAGTCCGATCCTTCCCCGGAAGAGAAGCTCCTCAAGGCCATCTTCGGTGACAAGGCCGGTGACGTGAAAGACGCCTCCCTCAAGGCCAATCCTTCCCTGAGCGGCACGGTTATCAAGACCGCCCTCTACAGCAAGGTGTCCAAGGATGGTGGCAAGCGCAGCGCCAAGGCCGACCAGAAGGCCCGCATCGAGATGAAGCAGCAGGAATTTGAGAAGGCCGCCGAAAAGCTTCGCGCCGGCTTTATCGAGAAGCTGTGGAGCCTCGTGAGCGGCAAGAAGAGCGCCGGCGTGAGCGACCTCTACGGCGTAGAAATCTTCCCTAAGGGCAAGGAGTTCACCCTCCAGGGCCTGAAGGAAGCCGATTACCAGAACATCTCCACCGCCAAGTGGTGCAACGATGCCAAGACCTCCGCTATGGTGCGTGAGCTCATCGGTGGTTACTGCATTGCCCACAAGGAGGCCGAAACCCGCGCCAAGCGCGAGCTGGATAAGATCAAGGTGGGAGACGAACTCCCCAACGGCGTTATGCAGATTGCCAAGGTGTACATCGCCAAGAAGCGTAAGATCACTGTCGGTGATAAGATGGCCGGCCGTCACGGTAACAAGGGTATCGTGGCCAAGATCGTCCGCCAGGAGGATATGCCGTTCCTCGAGGACGGTACTCCCGTGGATATCGTTCTGAACCCGCTGGGTGTGCCTTCCCGTATGAACCTGGGTCAGATTTACGAGACCGTGCTCGGTTGGGCCGGCCGTGAACTGGGCCTCAAGTTCTCCACCCCCATCTTCGACGGTGCTTCCATCGACGAAATCTGCGACTACACGGACAAGGCCGGTGTGCCTCGTTTCGGTAAGACGCACCTGCGTGACGGTGGTACCGGCGACTGGTTTGACCAGCCTGCCACTGTGGGTGTCATCTATATGATCAAGCTCGGCCATATGGTCGACGATAAGATGCACGCCCGTTCCATCGGCCCTTACTCCCTCATTACCCAGCAGCCTCTGGGTGGTAAGGCTCAGTTTGGTGGTCAGCGTTTCGGTGAAATGGAAGTGTGGGCCCTCGAGGCCTACGGCGCCGCCAACGCCCTCCAGGAAATCCTCACCGTGAAGTCCGACGATGTCAACGGCCGTTCCAAGACGTACGAAGCCATTGTGAAGGGTGATCCGATGCCCACTCCGGGTATCCCTGAATCCCTGAACGTGCTCCTGCACGAGCTCCGCGGCCTGGGCCTCAAGGTCACTTTGGATTAAGTCACTTAGCTTAGAAAAGTAACGAATATGCCTGCTTTTAACAATAAGGAAAACAAGGTAAAGAGCAATTTCTCCCGCATTTCCATTTCGCTCGCTTCTCCGGAAGACATCACCGAGCGTTCGTGCGGCGAGGTCCTGAAGCCGGAAACGGTTAACTACAGGACTTACAAGCCCGAGCGTGAAGGTCTCTTCTGCGAGAAGATCTTCGGCCCTACCAAGGACTACGAGTGCTACTGCGGCAAGTACAAGAGAATCCGCTACCGCGGAATCGTCTGCGACCGCTGCGGTGTGGAAGTGACGGAGAAGAAAGTGCGCCGCGAACGTATGGGTCATATCACCCTGACCGTTCCCGTGGCCCATATCTGGTACTTCAAGAGCGCTCCCAACAAGATCAGCGCCCTGCTGGGTGTCCCTTCCAAGAAGCTGGAATCCGTGATTTACTACGAGAAGTACATCGTGGTGAATCCCGGTATCCTGGCCACTGAGGAAGTTCCCGATGAACTGCGTCTCCAGAAGATGGACCTCCTCTCCGAGGATGAATACTTCACCGCCCAGGAGCGCGTGGCCGATATCCGCCGCAAGAAGCTGGATGAAGGCCAGGCCTGGGACGAGAATATGAACTTCGTGGCCAAGATGGGTGCCGAAGGTCTGTACGACCTCCTGAAGGAAATCGATGTTGAAGAGCTGGGCCGTGAGCTTCGCCGCTCCATGCGTACCGAAGGCTCCCAGCAGCGCAAGACCGAGATCCTCAAGCGCCTCTCCGTGGTCAAGTGGTTCCAGGAGTCCAAGGACGTGAACCGTCCCGAGTGGATGATCATGAAGGTGATTCCGGTTACTCCTCCGGATCTTCGTCCGCTGGTACCGCTGGATGGCGGCCGTTTCGCCACCAGTGACCTCAACGACCTCTATCGCCGTGTCATCATCCGTAACAACCGCCTCAAGAAGCTCATCCAGATTCAGGCTCCCGAGGTGATTCTGCGCAATGAGAAGCGCATGCTGCAGGAAGCTGTAGACAGCCTGTTTGACAACTCCAAGAAGTCTTCGGCCGTCAAGAGCGAAAGCAACCGCGCCCTCAAGTCCCTGTCCGACTCCCTCAAGGGTAAGCAGGGCCGCTTCCGTCAGAACCTCCTGGGTAAGCGTGTAGACTACAGCGCCCGTTCGGTTATCGTTGTAGGTCCCGAGCTCAATATGCACGAGTGCGGTCTGCCCAAGTTCATGGCCGCCGAGCTTTACAAGCCGTTCGTGATCCGCAAGCTCATCGAGCGCGGCATTGTGAAGACGGTGAAGAGCGCCAAGAAGATTGTGGACCGCCGCGACCCTGTGATCTGGGACATCCTGGAGAACGTGATGAAGGGTCATCCCGTGCTGCTCAACCGTGCACCTACCCTGCACCGTCTGGGTATCCAGGCTTTCCAGCCCCGTATGATTGAAGGCAAGGCCATCCAGCTGCACCCGCTCGCCTGTACCGCTTTCAACGCGGACTTCGACGGTGACCAGATGGCTATCCACCTGCCCCTGGGCAATGCCGCCATCATGGAGGCACAGCTCCTGATGCTGGGCTCCCACAACATTCTGAACCCCGCCAACGGTTCTCCTATCACCGTTCCTTCCCAGGATATGGTGCTGGGTCTGTACTATATTACCAAGGAACGTCCCGGTGCCAAGGGCAGCGGTCTCAAGTTCTACGGTCCCGAAGAGGTGATCATCGCCTTTGACGGAAAGATTATCGATATGCACGCCCCCATCGAGGTCCGTCTGCCCAAGGACAAGCAGGACCTGAGCAAGGGCTACGAGATGGTCAAGACCACCGCCGGCCGCATCATCGTGAACCAGTACATGCCCGAGGAAGTTCCGTACGTGAACGAGGTGCTGGGTAAGAAAGCCCTCCGTACGGTTATCACCCAGGTGATCAAGAGCACCGGTGTAACCCGTACCGCCAAGTTCCTGGACGACATCAAGAACCTGGGTTACGACCAGGCCTTCCGTGCCGGTATCTCCT
>JAEEQI010000099.1 GCA_016285215.1 Bacteroidales bacterium
CCGCTGCTTATAACCACGTGCCTATGATGGAGGACAACCCTTCCGAGGCGGTTCTCAATAACATCTGTGGTACCAAGATTATTGCCGACCTCAGCGTAGCCTGCGGGGTGAAGAAGTTTGTGATGATCTCCACAGACAAGGCCGTGAATCCCACCAATGTGATGGGCTGCAGCAAGCGTATCTGCGAGATTTACGTCCAGAGTCTGGACCGCAAGCTCAAGCTGGAAGCCTTGGAGAAGCGCAAAGCCAAAGTAACCGGCAAGGGCGGCAGCAAAGACGGTATTGAGTTCACGCAGTTCGTGACAACGCGTTTTGGCAATGTGCTGGGTTCCAACGGTTCCGTGATTCCGCTGTTCCGTGAGCAAATCAAGAAGGGCGGTCCCGTTACGGTGACCGATGAAAATATCGTGCGTTTCTTTATGCTCATCCCCGAGGCCTGCAAACTGGTGCTGGAAGCCGGTACCAAGGGCAACGGCGGTGAGATTTTTGTCTTTGATATGGGCGCGCCCGTAAAGATTGCAGACCTGGCCAAGCGTATGATTGCTCTCTCCGGTGCCCGTAACGTGAAGATCGAGTACACCGGCCTCCGTGAGGGTGAGAAGCTCTACGAAGAGGTGCTTAACGAGATGGAGGGCACTAAGCCCACCTTCCACGAGAAGATCCGTATTGCGCAAGTCCGTGAGTACGACTATGACGAGGTAAACAAGGAGATTGAAGACCTCTTTGAAACCGCCAAGGAGTACGACAATATGGCCACCGTCCGCAAGATGAAGGAAATGGTCCCCGAATACAAATCCAACAACTCCGTCTACGAGAAACTCGATGCCGAGTTATCTGCACGGGGGGGGGTATGAGTAAAATATAAAACGAACTATGGTAAGAATCGGAACTCCGCTCACCAAGGTTGCCAAGAAAGCCTTGCTGTGCGGCTCGGGAGAATTGGGCAAAGAGGTTGCCCTTGAATTGCAGCGTTACGGCGTAGAAGTGATTGCGCTGGACAGATACGAGAACGCGCCCGCTATGCAGGTGGCCCATCGCAGCTACGTCCTGTCAATGCTCGACGGCCCCAAACTCCGTGAAATCATAGAGACGGAAAAGCCCGACCTCATCATCCCCGAGGTGGAAGCCATCGCTACCCCCACGCTGGTGGAACTGGAGAAGGAGGGTTACCACGTCATTCCCACGGCCAACGCGGCTTTCCTCACAATGAACCGCAAGGGCATCCGCCAGCTGGCTCACGAAAAGCTGGGCCTTCCCACCTCCGAATACCGTTTTGCCGCCACCAGGGCCGAATTTGATGCGGCCATTGCCGCTGTGGGTACTCCCTGCGTGGTGAAGCCCATCATGAGCTCTTCCGGTCACGGGCAGAGCGTCTGCAAGTCCCCGGCCGATGCTGACAAATGCTGGGCCATCGCCCAGGAAGGCGGCCGCGCCGGTGCCGGCGAGGTCATCGTGGAAGGCTTCGTAAAGTTCGATTACGAGATTACCCTCCTCACCGTCCGTCATGCCGGGGGCACTACGTTCCTCAATCCTATCGGCCATCATCAGGTAGATGGAGATTACCGCGAATCCTGGCAGGCCCAGCCTATGAGCGACAAGGCCCTGGCCCAGGCGCAGGATATTGCCAAAAAGATTACCGATGCCCTGGGCGGCTATGGTATCTTTGGCGTGGAGATGTTCATCTGCGGGGACGATGTCCTCTTCAGCGAGGTCTCGCCCCGTCCGCACGATACCGGTATGGTTACGATGATTTCCCAGGATCTTTCCGAGTTCGCCCTCCACGCCCGTGCCGTGCTGGGGCTTCCCATCCCGTCGGTGAATTTCTTCGGCCCGTCGGCCTCCAAGGCCATTGTGGTGGAAGGTGACACCAATATGGTTGAGTTCGAGAACCTGGAAGAGGTCCTCTCCGAGCCCAATGTCCAGATCCGCCTCTTTGGCAAGCCTTTCATCAAGGGCCACCGCCGCATGGGTGTCCTCCTGGCCCGCGACGAGACCGTCGAAAAGGCCCTTGCCAAAGTCGAGCGCGCCTACGCCAAGCTTCGCGTCAAGGTTTACTAACGCCTCTGGTAGATATACCGCTTAATGCTTCGTTTGGGTGTTCGCTCGAAATCTTCGGGCAAATACTCAAACTTTTTTATGTGGGCATAGTTGGGAAGCTCCTTGTTCACGGCCGGAATGCGGGCCGACAGGTAGGCCTGTACCTCCTCGCTTCCCATACCGTTCTGGGCGGCTTTGGGGAAGTCGGGGTAGATGAGGGCGGTGAGGCCGTCCTGGTCTTCAATCACCAGGGAGTCCACTACATAGTCTAGGTTATTGAGGACTCCTTCCAGCTCTTCGGGGTAGATGTTCTGGCCCGAGGGGCCCAGGATCATGCATTTTGTTCGGCCTTTTAAATAGAGGAAGCCGTCCTGGTCCATGACTCCCATGTCTCCTGTGCGGAGCCAGCCGTCGGCCGTGAAGGTCTGGGCGGTGGCTTCGGGGTTTTTGTAATAGCCCAGGAACACGTTGGCTCCGCTTACCTGCACTTCGCCGGGGATGTTCTGCGGGTCTTCGGAGTCTATGCGGATGGTCATGTGTGGGACGGCTACGCCGCAGGAGCCCATCCGGGCCTGGCCGTACCGGGCGTGGGAGATGAGCGGGCCGCACTCGGTCATGCCGTAGCCCACGGTAAAGGGGAAGTCAATGCTGCGGAAGAACTTTTCCACCTCGGGGTTTACGGCGGCTCCACCCACCACCAGTTCCAGGAAGTTGCCTCCGAAGGTGGCCGTAAGCTCGTCCTTGATGCGTTTCCGCAGGTACTGGTCCAGCAGGGGAATGCGGAAGAAGAAGCGGTTGCGGTCTAATATCGGCCTTAATTTGGCGCGGTAAATCTTTTCCACTATCAGCGGCACGGCTACGATGATGCGGGGTTTTACCGTCTCCATGGCCTCGACGATGATCTTGGGGCTGGGCATCCGGGTGAGAAAGTGCACGTGCATCCCCAGGGCCATTTCCATGAGGAAGTCAAACATGAGACCCAGCATGTGGGCCAGGGGGAGCATGGACACCACGTTGTCGCCGGCCTTGAGTTCGGGGAACTTCCGGAACCCGAACTCCATGTTGGACCACAGCGACCGGTAGGGGATCATCACGCCTTTGGAGAACCCGGAGGTCCCCGACGTATAGTTAATGACCGCCAGCTCGTCCGGAGAGTCTGCATAATAGTGGAGGTCTTCCGGGGTAAATTCGCTGGGATATTGATGGCCGAAGCTCTCGTTCAGGTGGTTCCTCACGTTCTGCAGCTGCGGGCTCTCGGCATAGAAGAGTTTGAGGGTGTTGATGTGCACCACCACCTGCAGGGAGGGCATCTCCTCTATGTTGAGGCCTTCCCAGACTACCTCGTCTACAAAGAGCACGCGGGCTTCGGAATGGTTCACCAGGTGATGGACGCTGCCGGGCTTGAACTCGTGAAGGATGGGCACCGGCACCGCTCCGTAGGTGATGGCCGCCATGAAGCTCACGCCCCAGTTGGCCTGGTTGCGGGAGCAGATGGCCACTTTGTCACCTTTGTTAAGATGGCATTGATCAAATGCTATATGGATTTTGGCTATGCGTCTGGCAACGTCGCTGTATTTGAGGGTGACTCCGTTATAGTTGGATAGCGCAGGTTTGTCCCAGTTTTTCCGGAAGCTTTCCTGCAGCAATAGATTGACCGATTTGAATTCCATAACTGTTTCAATTTTGGGCCCGCAAAGTAGGTTCTTTTTTTTGGCGCTGGCAAATTTTGCGGAAAAATGGAACAGTATTAGTGTTATTTTTTCTACTTTTGCACTATGAATAGTGTGAATTATGCCGATGGCGACATGGTGGTCGTAGACAGCCTGGACGCCTTCCTCCATACAGACCATGCTCTGGAGGGGATGATTCTTTCCATGATTGTGGTTTCGGGCCGGCTCCGGCTCTCCTTTGGCGGAAAGCCCATCGAGGTGGGGAAGTCCGATATCCTCATCTGTCCTCCGCGGTCAGTGTTGGCCGGTTTTCGGCCCTCTAAAGACTTCCACGGGCTTCTGTTTGGCATGTCCTACACCAAGTTCCAGAAGACGGTGGGGGCTTCCGGCGGCCGCCTCTGGTCTGTGATGATGTACGCCATGGAGCATCCTGTCTTCCACATGAACCAGGCCGAAATGAGCATAGCCAGCCACTTCTTCTATCTCTTTGAGGAGAAGCTCGCCGGCTCCCGCGACTACTATTACAAGGAGGTGATGCAGTCCCTGATGACCGCCGCCTTCTACGAGGTCAGCATCATCGTCGAGCGCAATATGAAGTATGGCCGAAGCGCCCTCTTCCAGCAGAAGGACCTCGTCTTCCGCCGCTTCCTGGAACTGCTGGCGGTCTCCGAGGGCCAGCGCCGTTCCGTGGCCTTCTACGCCCGCCAGCTCTGCATCACGCCCAAGTACCTGTCGGCCGCCGTCAAGCAGGCGAGTGGCCGCACGGCCATGGCCTGGATCCACTCCCACATGCTGGATGCCATCTCCCACGAGCTCCGCTTCTCCGACCGCTCCATCAAAGAAATCGCCGTGGGCTTCGGTTTCACCAACCTCTCCACCTTTGGCAAGTTCGTTCGCTCCCGCCTCGGCTCCTCCCCCCGCTCCTACCGCAAGTCTGCCCTGGGGTAGGGCCCGTCCCCGCCCATCATCCTTCCTGGCCTCGACTGTCGTCATGGCCGACTCCGATCGGCCATCTCCCACCCCGGGCGTGGTAGACGTGCCAATTCTTGTCCCGTCTACTGCGTTTTGGGTACCTTTTCGCGGTAGATGGGACACTTTCCGGCACGTCTACCGCACCTTGACCCTCCCTAAAGCACACTTTCGGCCTTCTGCGCCACTTTTTGTGCTTTACCCCCTCTCCTTGACCTGGTCTAAAGCACACTTTTGGCCCCTGAACCCACGAACTGTGCTTTAAGTGGGGTCTTTACCCTGTGGTAAAGCACACTTTTGGCCGCAGAACCCACAAACTGTGCTTTAAGTATTGGTTAAGTATATGCTTTGACCCCGTCTACCGTCGCAGGTCAGGCCCCAAAACGTCGCCGGTCCGCATTTTTCTCTTGACCGGCGACGCTTTTCGCTCTCCTACGCATTCTAACGTCGCAGGCCAACAAAAAAACGCGGACCTGGGACACTTTCTTCCCCCACCCGCGACACTTTCTTCCCTCACCTGCGATGCTATTCCCTTCTTCTACGGCCCTGAGCGAGCACTCTCAGAAGAAGCGCTGGAGACAGTGCAACGCCACCACCACGTATGGTGCCATTCGGTGGCCGGTGCCAGCGTGTTGCACAACGTTTGCCGACAAGCGGCAAACTGTTGCGCCCTTTCTTTAACCTACACCCCAAAAGAGTTGCCATGGCAACGTTCGTCACATGCCCGATGGTTCAAAGGTTGGCACACATTTATTCGGGGGTCGGGTGCCGGGCCTACGGCCCAAGAAGGAAGACCCCGGAGAAGGGATGGGGCCCCGGGAGGCCCCCATCCCTTCTTTCTTTTTCTCTGCCTGAAAGTGGGCAACGGGCAACCCCTTCATGAGCCATTTAATTGAGCTCGTGAAGGGGTTGTTCCGTAGCAGCCGGATGTCGTATACTCCGGCTGCGGTGCCTTCCGTTCCTTTGCCTTTCCGTTGCAGCGGGCAACAGACGAAGTCTGTAGCCGCCGAGCCTCGTTACCGAGGCGGCGGTGCCCGAATCTTATAACAATTCGGCCCTTAATTCCTGAACATTTCGGACCTGACGGTGTCCGGCTAGGTCTTCTGCAGTTCTGTAGCCCCAGGTGACGGCGATGGATTCGATTCCTCCGTTGGCGGCAGTTTTCATGTCGGTGGGGGAGTCGCCCACCAGGAGGGCGTCTTCTTTGGACACGCCGGAGCGGCGCAGGACTTCTTGTACTATCTCCGGGTCTGGTTTGAGAGGCGCACCGGGCTTGTTTCCCAGGATGGCAACAAACCGGATGGCAGGGAAGAACCGGTTAATCAGGTACTCCGTTCCTTCCTGGAATTTGTTGGAGACTACGGCCAGTTGGATGCCGTGGGCGTGGAGGTCTGTGAGTAGCTCAGGGATGCCGGGGTACGGACGGGTGTGCACGTCGATGTGAGCCTGGTAATAGGCCTTGAAGTCTGAGAGGGCAGAGTCGATGAGGGCGTCGGAGACCTGGTCTGAGGAGATACGCTCGCTTCGCTCGGTATGACAGAAGGGGCTTCGCTCGGTATGACAGATACTGGTCTCCAGGGCTTGTTTCACCAGATTCCGGACGCCGTGACCTACCATGCGGCGGTATTCGGCGACTGAATGAAGAGGCAGGCCCCGGAGTCCCAGGGCGTGGTTTACGGCTTCGGCCAGATCTTCCAGGGAGTCTATGAGGGTTCCGTCCAGGTCAAAGAGGATGAGCTTGATCATATCTGGGCGGCGGCGTTTTTGGTGTCTACCTTTTCTATTATGCGCTCCAGGTTTCCGTTCTCGTCAAAGATGAAGGTGCGCCTGAGTGTTCCCAGGGTGGTTTTTCCGTACATTTTCTTCTCGCCCCAGGCGCCGAAGGCTTGGAGCATTTCAGTAGAAGGGTCTGAGAGGAGTCGGAAGGGGAGTTCGTACTTGGCCCGGAACCCGGCGTGACTCTTGACACTGTCTTTGCTCACTCCTACTACGTTGTAGCCTTGTTCCGTTAGCTCGGCGTAGTTGTCCCGGAAGCTGCAGGCTTCGGCCGTGCATCCCGATGTATTATCCTTGGGGTAGAAGTAGATGATGGTCTTTTTGCCTTTTCCAATGAAGTCCTCGGACTTGACGGTCTTCCCGTCCTGGTCCACCACCTCAAATGCCGGCATCTTGTCTCCAATCTTTAGCATAGCTGTATTCTTTTTTCAAAGATACTGCTTTTCTTTAACATTTCTTTCGTCATTTCCAAATTCTGGCAAGCCTTGCCAAAATTTGGGGCAGCTTACGGGGGCGTTTTATATTTGCGGAAAAAAGGATTTGTTTGTTAATTGTAAGAAATATTCTTACCTTTGCTTTAAACCAATCTTATGATGACAATGGCTAGAACAGTAACGGTTTCCTTAGGACCGCATTATGAGGAGTTTATCCAGAAGGCAATTGCCGGTGGCAGATTCAATAATGTCAGCGAAGTAATTCGTGCAGCATTGCGTCAAATGGAGGATGAAGAAGCCAGGTTGTCTGCAATTCGTTCGGCGCTAATAGAGGGTGAGAATAGTGGCATCGTAGAGGACTTTGATCCTCAAACGTATGTTCAAAAACTTAACGAGGAGTATGATGCGCAAGTTCAATCTTTCTAATGCTGCAGATAAGGATCTAAAGCAGATTTGGCAATACACACTTGAAACGTGGTCGCGAGAGCAGGCAAATAAGTATGTTTCCGGCTTGTTGGCGGCTTGTGCAGACATCGCTCAATCACCGGAGTCTTTAGGACAGCCTTATGATTATGTTCGTGTTGGCTATCGCAAGTACCCTTGGTGTAAACACGTGATCTTTTATCTGATTCAGGACGACGGTACAGTCCTAATTGTCCGTATCTTACACCAAAGAATGGATTACGAAAGGCATTTGTAAAAAGTCAGAGAATACTACGTTGTCCTTGAGAAAGAATTCGGGAGTCCTAGTGGCCCGTTCGTAATGCAGTAGAGAAGGAGTAATTATGAAGATTCAATATGCATCGGATCTGCATTTGGAGTTTGCAGAGAATTTAAGTTTCATAGAGCGCGGGGGCATGGAGCCGGTAGGTGACGTGCTTGTGCTGGCGGGGGATGTGTCGTATCTTGGAGACCGCAAGATGTGGAAGCGTCCGTTCTGGGACTGGTGTGCAGAACACTTTCGGGAGACTTTTGTGGTGCCGGGAAACCATGAGTTTTACGGCGGGTTTGATATAGGGAGAACACTGACCGATTATATTCTGGATGCCCGGCCAAATGTGCATTACTTAAACAACAAGAGTGTCGTCTTAGAGGATGTGGAATTGTTTTTCACAACATTGTGGACGAAGATAGATCCTGTAAAGTTGTGGTCGGTCCAGCAGGGAATGAATGATTTTAGGCTTGGGAAGTTGAATGGTAAACGCTTCTGTGCCAATGATGTGGATGATCTTCATCAACTGTGTATGCAGTGGCTATCAGGAGCACTGTCAGCGTCAACTGCTAAGCATAAGGTAGTAGTTACGCACCATTGTCCCACAATGCGAAAGGAGTTCAATAGTTACCCGGGAGGGACGTTAAATTCAGCCTTCCAGGTAGATCTTGACGTTTTTATAGAGGGCTCTGAGGTGGATTATTGGATCTATGGCCACACGCACTTTGGAGGAGGGTCTGGTATTATGATAGGACAGACCAAACTGTTAAGTAATCAGTTAGGGTATGTGTTCCAAAACGAGCATTTGAGTTTTGACGGTAAGGCTTGTATTAATTTCTAGGACCGAAGCATCGCTACTTGAATAAGGGCCGATAGGCTTCGGCCTTTTTCTCTAGTGGGAGGGGATAGGCACGGGAGGTGGAGGGCATGCGCCAGAAGCGGAGATCCCGGGTCAAAGCCCGGGATGAGGAGGAAAGGCCGGGCATGACGATATCCACAAAACCTCCGACGGGAGGGATGGGGCAGCCGTAGCTGGAGGAAATGACTTCGGTGGCTTTCTGGCCTGTGGTGACCAGCGTGTGGCAGCTGGGAATTCGTGCCAGAAGGGACGGGATGTCGGTGGGGGTAACAACCTCCAGGAAGGCGTCGGACGCATTGTCTTTGAGCCGACGCACCTCGCAGGCGGTGTCGTAGAAGGCCAGGCCTTCGGCCATACAGAAAGTGCGGATGGCCGATTCGTCAAACCGTTTCTCACCCGGCACGCAAAAGTGATTCTTGTCCCCAAAGTGGATGAGGCCCATAATCCGCCAGAAATCATTGATCCAATTGGGATAATAAAACGGCATGCACCACCTGTGCTCCTGCGGCGGAAAGCTCCCCAGGAACAGAATCTTCGCATTCTCCGGCAAAAACGGCTCGAAAGGATGTTTCTCAATCGGCGGTTTCATCATCACAAACCTTAGATTTGCAACGTAGTTCTCTGCATCCAGGTTTGTACGACAAAAATAGTAAATTTATGCCGATAAAGAAAGTATAACTAAGGACAATGGA
>JAEEQI010000100.1 GCA_016285215.1 Bacteroidales bacterium
CATCGATCCCGCTGCCATGGGTAATCCCAAGCTCAATTACAACGCCATCGCGCAGGGCTACAGCTGTGACCTTATCGCCCACTACCTCTACAGTATCGGCGTGAAGGACATGCTGGTGGACATCGGGGAAATCTGGTGCGACGGCGTGAATCCCAACGGGGAGCCCTGGTCGGTGGGCATCGACCGTCCCGTGGACCAGACCTCGGACGGGCGTTCCCTCCCGGAAGGACTGGACGGCATCTGGAGCTCGGGCGCAAAACCCGCCGGCATCGTAACGTCCGGCAACTACCGCAAGTTCTATATCCGTAACGGCCGCAAGTTTTCTCACACCATCAACCCCCGTACCGGCTATCCTGTGGAGCACAACCTCCTCAGCGCTACGGTGGTGTCGTCCAAAAATGCCGCGGAGTCGGACGCCATCGCCACCTGGTGCATGGTGATCGGCCTTCAGGGAGCGCAGGTGCTCATCCTCGGAGACCCGGCCCTGGAAGGCTATCTGATTTACACGGACGCTTCGGGCGAAATGAAGGAGTGGGCCTCCCCGGGCTTTACATTGAAGAAATAACTTCCAGAACCCATAGCAGCAGGCGGCTCAGGCCGTCTGTTGCCGTTATGAGGGGCTGCCATCCCAGCACGATGGCGGCCAGGGCGGTCGTCATGAGTGCGGTGGTGAGGGGGAGTGCCAGCAGGTTCGTTACCAGGAAGTATTGGGGGAAGCTATGGAAGCGCAGCCAGGCCAGCGGTGCTGTGAATGCCTGACAGCTGATGCTGACCGCGGCCAGTTTCCATATGCGGCGAAGCGGGTTCCACGAGGCTCCTTCCGGGTACCACCTTTCCAGGACTGGGTACAGCAGGAAGATGCCGGCCATCGCCAGGTACGAGAGCTGGAAACCAGTGCTGCCCACAACGGAGGGGTTCCATACCAACTGGATAAGCAGGGCTGTGCAGAACACGCGGGATGCCTTTCGGGGCCTTCCCAGCGCGCGGAGCAGCTCGTTCAGGCTGATGAAAAGGAAGGCCCTCACGAGGGACGGTCCCGCGCCGGCCATCAGCGTAAAGAATCCGGCCGATCCCACCAGCAGCCCCGCGCGGACATACCCGGCCAGCGGGCTGTGTCCCATCGGCCTGGTCGCCGCCACGAGCAGCCCGTAGAGGATGCCCATATGCAGGCCGGAGAGCGCCAGGATGTGCGAGGCTCCGCTCTGGCGGAAGAGCTCTGTGATGCGGGCCGATAATCCGCTTCTGTCTCCCGTCAGGAGCGCGTCAAGGAGGGGGGCGGTGTCCCCGGAGGAGAAGGGGAGCGAGTGGATGCGGGCGCGGAGGCTCGCGACGGCGGAATCGGCCAGTAGTTCCAGGGGGTTGGGGGTGTCTGCCCAGGGGAGGGCGGCGGTGCGGGCGCAGAACATCCCGAGCAGGAGAAAACTCCCCAGCAGAAGGGGCAGGGAGGCCGATTCCTTCATGCGCAGCAGTCTTTCTTTTGCCAGGATGGGAAGGCTTGCCAGGGGGAGCAGCAGGGCGGGCAGCCAGATGCCGGCGCCGGGGAAGAAAACCGTCCCCGCCACCACGCCCGCCGTGAACATCAAAGAGAGCGATTCTATGTTCTTTACACGCTCCATAGCTATGGCGAAATTAGTAATAATTTCGTATCTTTGCACGACTATAGAGCAAACTATTAAATCTATCGATAAAACTATGATTATTCTCGTAATCAACTGCGGCAGCTCCAGCATCAAGTATCAGTTACTGGACATGAAGAGCGACGACGTATATGATATCATCGCCAAGGGTATCGCAGAGAAAATCGGCCTTCCCGCCGGCATCCTGCAGTACGCCCCCACCGGTAAGGACAAGATTGTCACCGACGTCCCCATCGCGGACCACAAGGTGGGTATGCAGCTCATTCTCGCCGCATTGACAGATAAGAAGACGGGCGTCCTGAAGAACCTCGAGGACATCGAGGCTGTGGGTCACCGGATCGTGCAGGGTGGAGATTTCTTCTCCGGTTCCGTTCTCGTGAACGACGACGTCCTGGAAAAGATCGCCTTCTGCGCAGACTTCGCCCCGCTTCACAATCCCGCCCACCTGCTGGGCATCCACGCCATGCAGGAAGTCCTTCCCGGCGTGCCTCAGGTAGTCACCTTCGACACCGCCTTCCACCAGACCATGCCCGCCTATGCATATATGTACGGCCTTCCGTACGAATATTATGAGAAGTATCGCGTCCGCCGTTACGGTGCCCACGGTACTTCCCATCAGTTTGTAGCAGGCGTCGGCGCCAAACTGGCTGGCCTGGACATCAACAACTCCAAGATCATCACCTGCCACCTGGGCGCCGGCAGTTCCATCTGCGCCATCCAGAACGGCAAGTGCGTAGACACTTCCATGGGCTTCACCCCACTGGAGGGTATGATCATGGGTACCCGTGTGGGTAACATCGATGCCAACGCCGTTCTCTATCTGGAGAAGAAACTGGGCGTGGACCCCGACGAAATGACCACCATTCTCAACCGCAAATCCGGCTTCCTGGGCGTATCCACCAAAACGTCCGACGCCCGTGAACTGGACGAACTGGCCAACAACGGAGATCCCAAGGCCAAGCTCGTGTTCAAGAAGTTCACCTACGATATCATCAAGAACATCGGCTCCTATGTAGCCGCCATGAACGGAGTAGACCTCATTGTGTTCACCGGTGGTATTGGAGAGCACAACAGCCGCCTGCGCCGCCGTGTGCTGGAGAACTTCTCCTACCTGGGCCTCAAGGTAGACTACGAAGCCAACGTGGCTTTTGGAGAGGATGCCATCATCACCACCGAGGATTCCAAGGTCAAGGCTGCCCTCATCTGCACCAACGAGGAACTGGTGATTGCCCGCGATACCATGCATTTAGTACTTGAAAACCAAGAATAAGAAAATGATTACCAATTTTAACGATCTGTTTACCGAGCTCAAGGCACAGGGCATTTGCAAGAAAATGGTAGCTGCCTGGGGCGTGGATTCCCACACCATTGAGGCCGCTTCCCTGGCTTCTGATATGGGTTTTGTGAAAGTAACCCTGGTGGGAGACTCCGACCTCATAGCCAAAGTGTGCCAGGAGTGCAAGGTTGATATGGGTAAGTTTGAGATTGTGGACGTAAAAGACGAGCTCAAGGCCGTGGCCGAGGCTGTCCGTATGGTTCACGACGGTGAGGGCGATGTCCTTATGAAGGGCCTCTGCTCCACCGATAAGTTCCTCCGCGCCATCCTCAACAAGGAAGTGGGTCTGCTGCCGGCCAAGGGCCTGCTCTCCCACGTGGGCGTGATTGAGAACCCCAACTACCACAAGCTCATCTTCATCACCGATATGGCCGTGATCCCTCAGCCGGACTTCCGCCAGAAGGTCAAGATGGCCGGTTTCGTGACCGGTGTGGCCCGCAGCTTTGGCATTGCCACTCCCAAGATTGCCTTCATCGCCGCCTCCGAGCAGATGCTGGACAGTATGCCCGCCTGCATCGAGGGTGCCATGCTGGCCAAGATGTGCGACCGTGGTCAGATCAAGGCCATTGGTGACGGCCCGCTGGCCCTGGATGTTGCCATCGACCAGGAATCCGTAGAAATCAAGAAGCTCAAGAGCCCCGTGGCCGGAGACGCCGACTGCCTCCTGTTCCCCAATATCGAGAGCGCCAACGTATTCTGGAAGACCAACTCCAAACTGGCCAAGGACGTTCGTCAGGCCGGTTTCCTGGTAGGTACCAAGGTGCCCTGCATCCTGGCCTCCCGCGCCGATTCCGTAGATGTCAAGTTAAATTCGATTGCTTCGGCAGTCATGTCTGTTAAATAAATATGAGAAAATACATTGTAGCGGGCAACTGGAAAATGAACACCACCGTGCCCGAAGGCGTAGAACTCGCCAAGGCTGTTGTGGAGAAAGCCCAAAATCTCCCCGCAAACGTTGAACTGGTTGTTGCTCCTCCTTTCACCCACCTGGCCCCTGTAGCAGAGGTCCTCAAGGGTTCCAAGGTACAGCTGAGCGCCCAGAACTGCGCAGACCACGAGAAAGGTGCCTACACCGGCGAAGTAGCCGTGAATATGCTCACTTCCCTGGGTTGCCAGTACACCATCCTGGGTCACTCCGAGCGTCGTCAGTACTACGGAGAGACCGATGAGAAGCTGGTCGTGAAGACCCAGCTGGCCCTGGCCGCCGGTCTTAAGGTGATCCTCTGCGTAGGTGAGAACCTGGAAGAGCGCGAGGCTAACAAGCACTTTGAGGTGGTTACCGCCCAGACCAAGAACGTCCTTTACAACTTCACCGCCGAAGACCTGAAGAACGTGGTCATCGCTTACGAACCCGTTTGGGCCATTGGTACCGGCAAGACCGCTACCGCCGAGCAGGCTCAGGAAATCCACGCTTGCATCCGCAACGTCATCGAGTCCAAGTTTGGTGCTATGGTGGCCAACGATATGACCATCCTCTACGGTGGTTCCTGCAAGCCCTCCAACGCCAAGGAGCTCTTTGCCCAGAAGGACATTGACGGTGGCCTCATTGGTGGCGCCGCCCTCAAGGCCGAAGACTTCCTGGGTATTGCCACTTCCTTCTAATATAAGGAAGCAACCCCAATAAAAAAGACCGTCGTCTGACGGTCTTTTTTTGTTATCCCAAATACTTGATGGCCATCATTGTGAGGTCGTCGCTTTGGTCGGCCCCGTTCACAAAGGAATGTACCGAGGTGGTTACCTTCTGGACAAACTCGGTAGGGGAGCTTCCGTTGGCGGCCTTGGCTGCCTCGAAGGTCTGGTCCATTCCAAAGAGGTCGTGGTTGGCGTTTTCGGCCTCTGTCAAGCCATCCGTGTACAGGAAGAGGGTGGTGCCGGGTTTTAGCTGGGCTTCCTGCTGGGTGAACTGGGTGTCGGGCATAACGCCTGCGGCCAAGTTGGAATCTACCGGCAGGTATTCTGCGCTGCCGTCCGGGCCCAGGACAATGGGGGCGTCGTGGCCGGCGTTGCAGTAGGTGAGGTGCCCCGACTGGTCCAGGATGCCAAAGAACATCGTCACAAACATCAGGGAGTCGTTGTTGGTGGCCAGGCTGTTGTTGAGGGTTTCCATAATGGCGGCGGGACGGTTGTCCTTGGCGGCCAGGGAACGGAAGAGGGCGCTGGTAACAGCCATCACCATAGCGGCGGGAACGCCCTTGCCGGAAACGTCTCCTATACAGAAGAAGAGCTGATGGTCTTTGATAAAGAAATCGTAGAGGTCTCCTCCTACCGTCTTGGCAGGGGTCAGGGAGGCATAAATGTCCATATCCACACGCTCCGGGAGGGTCTTGGGCAGCATCGAGTTCTGGATGTCGCTGGCAATGTGCAGCTCGCTCTCTATGGCGGCCTGCTTGGAAGTGGCATCCGTGAGCTCATTAATATAGGTAGTGAGCGACTGCTGCATATTCTCAAAGGAGTCTCGCAGCTGGTGGATTTCGTCGTAATGGGTGAGCTCTGGGAGTTTGGTGTCAAAGTGTCCCTTGGCCACTTCTTCCGTAGAACGTACCAGGTACTTGAGCGGCTGGGTGGTGTTCCGGATGGAGCGTCTGAAGAAGATGGCGGCAACCAGCAGGCCCAGGCCCTGCAGCAGGAGGATGAAGATGCCCAGCAACACGCCCGGAAGGACAATGCTCTTCTGGGTCACCACCACGGCGGCCGACCATCCCGTGTGCTTGAGGGTGGAGTAGAACACCATAGACTTGACGCCGTCTATCCGGGCCACGCCGTCTCCGTGTTCTCCGGCCAGCATCTTGAAACCAATGGTCTCGTAGTTGGAGTTTCCCTTGGAATCAATGTGGTTGAAGTAGTTGTCGTGGAGGATGCGTTTGGGATCCGGGTGCACCAGGTATTCTCCGTTTCGGCTTAAGATAAAGCAGTAGGCGTTGAGCTCCTCTTTGTCCAGGGGGGTTCTGGAGAAGATGCTCAGGTGGCTGATGCTGCCGCCCAGGTTGAACTCCTTAACCTTTTCCGTGAGGTCGGTGAGGGACATATCGGCGCAGAATACGCCAACCACTTCTCCCTTGTCTTTGATGGGCAGGACGTAGGAGCAGAGGATTTCTTCGGCCCCGGTGTCGTCGTAGTACGGCTCCGACCAGTAGCCGCCGCTTACGTGCTGGATGCCCTGGGTGTACCACTCCGATTTGGTGTAGTCGTGGGAGGCCGAACCCAGCTGCCGGGTATAGATGGTGCCGTCTGCATTCTGGTGGGCGTACGGCTCAAACCAATAGCCTTTTTGGGGGTAATAATTGGGAACAAAGGCAACGGCCATACCCACAATGTGGGGGTTGAGCTTGAGCTCGTTGGCCAGGATGGGATACAGGGAGTCCGGGTTGTCCAGATACTCGTGAATCTCGTCCACGTTGTTCATAGAGGTGGTTTCCACCAGGTTGAGCATACCTTCCAGCTGCTCATCCGTGATGCTCAGGATATCCTGGTAATGGTCCTTCATCATAGCCAGCGAACCTCCCGCCGAGAATATAAAGATCAGGAAGGAGGCAATGGTCATAGTGACCAGCATCACAAGCAAAATGCTGCGAGTTAACCTGCCAGAGAAGGAGTGGAACTGTGGTTTCATCACCCAAAGTTACAAACATTTTGAAATAATTGTTACCTTTGTGAAGCTTATTAACACTATTCAAATGAAAAGATTCGTACTTGTCCTGGGCATTCTGTTTGCCGCAGTTTTTTCGGCCCGTGCCCAGTACGATTATCCCGCTTTCATGGGAACCGTGGGTGTGTCTTACAGCCCTGTTTTCAACGTGTCCACGGGCGGTGGCCAAAAGGAAACTGTGTTTTTCAACGGCTTTGGCCTGTCCTGGACCAACGCCCATGCCATTTCCCGGAACAAACCGTTCTATGTGGGCTATGGCCTTGGTGTCCAGTATGCCACGCACGTGAATAAAGAGGAATTGGGTAAGGCCGATACCCAGAATATCAGCCTCAAAGCCCCTGTGGACTTCCTGTACCGCTACGAGAATCCGAATTTTGATCTTCTCATCATTCCCCATCTGGGCCTGGATGTCAATTACTACCCTATGTTCCGGGTTGTAAAAACCCCGGCTGACGGTAGCAAAACAGAGGTCCAGGATATGTTCGACGTGGAATTTGAGCCCGGTCATCGTATGAGCCATGTTACCGGCGGCCTTCACGTGGGCGCCCGTTTCCAGCTGGATCACTTTTTCGTGGACCTGACCTACGAGCTCCCCGCCGTGGGTCTCTACTACAGTAAGCTGTACAGAGTCTACGAGCGCCAGATCCACATCACCGCCGGCTTTGCTTTCTAAGCAAGTCCCAGCCAACTTACAGGGGAAGGTCTTCACGCCTTCCCCTTTTTTTGCAAAATATTGTGTATATTTGTGTGAACCACAAATAATAACATCATGAAACGTTTTCTTATACCGGTGCTGATGCTGCTATGCGTATGTGCCTGGGGGCAAGATGACGAGCAGCTGTTGCGTGGCTGGATCCAGACCATCGCTTCCGATGAGATGGGCGGCCGCAAACCTATGACAGAGTACGAAACCCGTACGGTTAACTATTTGGCGAAGGAATTGGAGCAGATGGGACTGGAACCTGCATTTGACGGCAGCTGGTTCCAGCCGTTCCAGATTATTGCCGTCACGGCCAAGCCGGAAGGCAACAAAGTAACGGTGAAAGGAAAGAAAAAGGCCGAACTGAACTACCCCGATGATTTGATCTTCTGGACGGCAAGGGCCACCAACAAGATTGATTTACCCAAGGCCGAATTTGTCTTCTGCGGCTTTGGCATCCACGCTCCGGAGTATGGATGGGACGACTACGAGGGCATAGACGTGAAGGGAAAGATTGTGATTGCTATGGTCAACGACCCCGGCTACTACGATGCCAGTCTCTTCCGCGGACGCAATATGACTTATTATGGCCGATGGCTGTACAAGTTTGAAGAAGCCATCCGCCAGGGTGCCGCCGGCTGCCTGGTGCTGCACAACACCGAGGCCGCCAGTTACGGCTGGCACGTGTGCGTGAACGGACATATGTCCGACAACCTGGCCCTGTACGACCCCGTGACCCGCAATGCCGACAACCTGGCCATCAAGGGCTGGCTGAGGGAAGACGGAGCCCGCAAGCTCTTTACCGCTGCCGGAATGGATATGGACGCCGCCCTGACCGCTGCCAAGAAGCCCGGCTTCAAGAGCTTCCCGCTCAAGGTGAAGGGAGACGTAAAGATGAACATCAACTACAAAGTCCAGGAGACCCGCAACGTGGGCGCCTTCCTTCGCGGCACAGACCAGGCCGATGAAGTGGTGGTGCTCTGCGCCCATTGGGATCACCTGGGCATCGGCACCCCGGACGAGACCGGCGACGCCATCTACAACGGCGCGGCCGACAATGCCACCGGTATGGCGGGCGCGCTGCTTTCGGCCCTTAAATTTACCCAGCTGCCGCACAAGCCGCACCGGAGCGTCCTTTTCCTCTTCCCTTCTTCTGAGGAGAGCGGGCTGTTTGGTTCCGAGTACTACTGCGCCAATCCGGTTTTCCCGCTGGCTAAGACCGTGGCCTGCCTCAATTATGAGAGCATCGGCCCGGCCGAACTTACCAAGGATCTGTCTATTCTGGGAGGCGGCGCAAGCAAGCTGGACAGCTACTTTGAGGCCGCCGCAGCCGAGCAGGGCCGCTACATTTTCTATGACAACGACAACTCCGACGGCTGGTTCTTCCGCTCCGACCACTACAATTTTGTGAAGAAAGGCATTCCCGCCGTGGTCTGGGAAAACGGTAAGGATCTGGTGGATCCGGCCCATCCCAACAAGTACCCTATGCCCGTGTGGTACCACAAACCCTCCGACGAGTATCGTCCCGACTGGGACCTCTCCGGCACCCTGGCCAACGTCCGCCTCCTCTTCAGCGTTGCACAGGCTTTGGCCAACACGGACGAAAGACTATAAAGCGAATCTATGATGAAAAGACTATCCCTCCTTATTGCCGCATTGCTGGTTATGGCTTCGGCCGCTTTTGCCCAGCAGCAACGTGAAC
>JAEEQI010000002.1 GCA_016285215.1 Bacteroidales bacterium
TCGTGATGCCCGGCCTGAACGGCTTCGTGCTGCGCAACATAGACGTCATCCCCCTCATCAACGAGCCTTCCTACATGAACGGCGCCTTCCGAACGCTTATGCAGAAGCATTTGGATGCGGGCCGATTCATCCTTATCTACCCCGAGCAGGAGATGTGGTTCAACTACCGCAAACCCCGCCCCCAGAAGCGCGGGGCCTTCCTTTTCGCGGCCGAATACAACGTTCCCGTGGTGCCTGCCTTCGTGGAACTGCAAGACCTGGAAAAGGAGGTCGCCCCCGGCTTTCGCGACGTCCGGACGGTCCTGCATGTGTTGCCGCCCATCTTCCCCGATCCGTCCTTATCGGCCCGCGAAAACAGCTTCGCCATGTGCAAGGCCGACTATGCCGCCAAGGTGGCCTGCTTCGAGGAGTGCTATCATCGTCCCTTAACTTACGAATTTACGCCCTGGGACATAGCAGGGTGGACACCTTAACTTTTTTTCGTGATTCTGCCGAAAAATCCTTATATTTGTACGTTTATAACCGAAAAATCTTAAATAATCTTATAAACTTATGGCAGACAAAAAGAAAAGAGTTTATCGCTTTGGTGGCAAGCACGCCGAAGGCGATGGCAAGATGAGAGAACTCCTGGGCGGTAAGGGTGCCAACCTGGCCGAAATGAACCTCCTCGGCATGCCCGTTCCCGCTGGCTTCACCATCACCACCGAGTGCTGCACCGAGTACTACCGTCTGGGTGGCGGCTATACTCCCGAGCTCAAGGCCGAGGTGGCCAGTGCCCTGGAAGCGACCGAAAAGATCATGGGTAAGAAATTTGGTGACCCCAATGATCCGCTCCTGGTGAGCTGCCGCTCCGGCGCCCGCAGCTCCATGCCCGGTATGATGGATACCATCCTCAATATCGGCCTTTGCTCCGCTACCATCCCTGGTTTGATCAAGAAGACCGGCAATCCCCGTTTCGTATATGACGCTTATCGTCGTCTCATCATGATGTATTCCGACGTGGTGATGGAGAAGGCCGAGGGCATCGAGCCCGCCGACGGCATGGGTATCCGCCAGCAGCTGGACCGCATGATGGAAGACGTGAAGAAGGCCAACGGTTACAAGAGCGACACCGAGCTCACCGCCGATCAGCTTAAGGATCTGGCCGAAGCTTTCAAGGTACGCATCAAGGAAGTCCTGGGTGTAGAATTCCCGGACGACGCCAAGGCCCAGCTTTGGGGTTCCATCGGCGGTGTGTTCAAGAGCTGGAACGGCAAGCGCGCTATCCGCTACCGTCAGATTGAGCACATTCCGGACGATTGGGGTACCGCTGTGAACGTACAGTCCATGGTGTTCGGTAACATGGGTGACACCTCCGCTACCGGTGTGGCTTTCTCCCGTAACCCCGCCAACGGTGACAACAAGTTCTATGGTGAGTGGCTCATCAACGCCCAGGGTGAAGATGTGGTGGCCGGTATCCGTACCCCCAACCCCCTGAACGAAGCTACCAAGAGCGAAAAGAATAAGAACCTCGCATCCCTCGAAAAGGCTATGCCCGAGGTTTACAAAGAACTGGACGACATCCGCAAACACCTCGAAGAGCACTTCCAGGATATGCAGGATATCGAGTTCACCATCCAGGAAGGCAAGCTCTGGATGCTGCAGTGCCGTATTGGCAAGCGCACCGGTCTGGCTGCCCTGCAGATGGCAGTAGATATGGTTGAGGAAGGCCTCATTGACGAGAAGACCGCTGTGATGCGCGTGGCCCCCGCCCAGCTGGACGAGGTCCTTCACCCCATCCTGGATCCCGCTTCCGAGAAGAAGGCCCCCATTCTGGCCCAGGGTCTGCCCGCTTCCCCGGGAGGTGCCGTAGGTCAGATTGTCTTCACCTCCGAAGACGCCATCGAGTATATGAAGGCCGGCAAGAAGTGCATCCTCGTCCGTGAGGAGACTTCCCCCGAAGACATTGACGGTATGCACGCCTCCGTGGGTATCCTCACCGAGCGTGGCGGTATGACCTCTCACGCCGCCCTGGTGGCCCGTGGTTGGGGTAAGTGCTGCATCGTAGGCTGCGACGCCCTCAAGATCAACTTCAAGGACAAGACCGTTACCTTCGCCGGAGTGGACAAGAAACTCAAGGAAGGTGACTGGCTGTCCCTGAACGGTGCCAAGGGTCTGGTTTACGAAGGTGCCATTGATACCATGGATGCCTCCGAGAACCCGCTCTTCGCCAAGTTCATGGCCATGTGCGACAAGTTCCGCAAGCTGGGTGTCCGCACCAATGCCGATACGCCGGAAGATGCCGCCCGCGCCCTTAAGTTCGGTGCCCAGGGTATCGGCCTGTTCCGTATCGAGCACATGTTCTATGGCCGCAACAGCGAGCAGCCGCTGTCCAAGCTCCGCAAGATGATCCTCTGCGACACCGACGAGGAGCGTAAGGCCGCCCTGTTGGAACTGGAGCCCTTCATGAAGGCCGCCGTCAAGGAAACCCTCCGCGTGATGGACGGCAAGCCGGTTGTGTTCCGTCTGCTGGATCCGCCGCTGCACGAGTTCGTTCCTCAGGGTGAGGAAAAGAAGAAGGAACTGGCCAAGGATCTGGGCATTTCCGTGAAGGAAGTGGAGAAGCGTGGCGAGAACCTCCACGAGGTGAACCCGATGATGGGTCACCGTGGTGTCCGTCTGCACGTGAGCTTCCCGCTCATCGCCGAGACCCAGTACCGCGCCATCTTCACCGCCACCGCCGAACTCCAGAAGGAAGGCCTGCACCCGCACCCGGAGATCATGATCCCTGTGACCATCAGCGCCCGCGAGCTCAGCTTCCAGAAGGTCATTTGCGACCGCATCAAGGCCGAGGTTGAGGCCCACCATGCCCAGCTCATCGACTACCAGTTTGGTACTATGATCGAGATCCCTCGTGCTGCCCTTACCGCAGACCGTATGGCCCGCGCTGCCGAATTCTTCAGCTTCGGTACCAACGACCTCACCCAGATGACCTTCGGCTTCAGCCGTGACGATATCGGTACCTTCATGGGTGACTACCTGGGTAACAAGATTCTCGATTCCGATCCGTTCCAGACCATCGACGTCAAGGCCGTTGGCCAGCTGGTCAAGATGGGTGTGGACCGTGGCCGCAGCTGCCGCAAGGACCTCCAGTGCGGTATTTGCGGTGAGCACGGTGGTGATCCCAAGTCCATCGAGTTCTTCAACACCATCGGTATCGACTATGTGTCCTGCAGCCCGTTCCGCGTGCCCATCGCCCGCCTCGCCGCTGCCCAGGCCCAGATTAGCCAGAGCAAGTAAGTTCTGGTAATACCACTAAAAAAGCTCCGAGCAATCGGAGCTTTTTTTTATAGTAGTTTCGCTGCTATTTCCGAGAGTTCGGAACGCTCTCCCTTGCGGAGGAAGACGTGCTCGAAGATGGCTTGGCCGCGCATCTTCTCTCCCAGGTGGGTGAGACCGTTACTCCACTGGTCCAGGAAGGGCTGGTCAATCTGGTAGATATCTCCCGTAAACACCATCTTGGTGCCTTCACCGGCACGGGTGATGATGGTCTTTACCTCGTGCGGGGTGAGGTTCTGGGCCTCGTCCACAATGAAGTAGACCTTACCCAGGGAGCGGCCGCGGATGTATGCCAGGGGAGAGATGAGAAGTTTCTCTTCCCGGACCATAGCGTCCAGCTTCTGGGCCTGCTTGCTGCCGGGTTTGTAACAGTGCTTGATGACCTCCAGATTATCCATAAGGGGCTGGATGTACGGACTCATCTTGGTCTTCTGGTCTCCGGGGAGGTAACCGATATCCTGGCCGCCCAGCACCACGGTGGGGCGGGAGAGAATGATCTGGTCGTAGTCGTTGGCCTGCTCCAGGGCGGCGGCCAGGGCAATGAGGGTCTTACCCGTACCGGCGCCGCCGGTAATGGATACCAGAGGAATCTTGGGGTTGAGGCAGGCGTCCATAGCAAACTTCTGCTCGTCGTTGCGGGGACGGATGCCGGCGGCGGCCTGCGTGCGCACCAGGGCTATGACGTCGCGGGAGGCGTCGTATCGGCCGCAGACCGTATCTTCTCCAAAGACAAACTTGTACAGCTGGTTGGGAATGGGCTGCTTTTCCTGAATCTCACGCCAGTCCATACAGTTGTCCTGCCCGTAGGCCAGGCGCTGCGTGGCATCGGAGGAGGCTTCCACGGTAATGACTTCCTGCTCCAGGCTCATCATCACTTCGTCGTCCACGCGGTCTCTCAGGTAGTCCTGGGCCTCCATACCCACGGCCTTGGCCTTGAGGCGGAGGTTGATGTCCTTGGTGACCAGAGCTACAAAACGGTCCGGATTGTGGTCCCGGATCCACATAGCGGTGGAAAGGATGCGGTGGTCCTGGGTGTCGTCCCGGAACAGGTCCTTATACTTCTGCGGGAAGGGATGATTGGGTTCCAGCTTGATGTATCCCAGCCGCTTGCCCAGCGAATACCCCCGGGGGGCGGGCTTGCGGTCCATCAGCTTGTTCATCTCTCTCATAAATGCGCGGGCGTTGAAGGAAAGGGCGTCGTTGCCCTTTTTGAACTTGTCCAGTTCCTCCACCACGGCAATGGGAATCACAATGTCGTTGTCCTGGAATTGTTTCACGGCGGTATAGTCGTGCAGGACAATGTTGGTGTCTAATACAAAAATCTTGGCCATTAGTCTTCTCCTTCTAAAGTGTTAAGAAGAGATTCAAGTATCTGTGGTATTTCTATGCGGTTGGTCAGTTTGACTTCCGGATGACCCGGGGTAGGATGGCCGATGGGGAAGTACACCACATCCTGGAGGATGAACTCGGCATCCACATAATCGTAGTCAATATCGGCAATCTGGATGAGCACGCCCGGAACCTCGGAGAAGAGGATGCGGACGGGCAGGTTTTCCCCATAGGATTTGGCTATCTCCCGGATGGAAACGTCGGCTCCCGTACCGGCCGAAGCCATAGCGCGGAGGGCCGTCAGGAGACCTCCGTCGCCCACCGTGGCGCCGGCTTTGACAATGCCGTCCTCCACCAGTTCGCGCAGCACTTCGTAGCAGTCCATAAAATAGTCTGCGTCTGCAACATCGGCCGGTGTGGAGGGGTTGGCACCTACGGCCTGTGCCAGGGTAGAACCGCCCAGGCGGAAGTCGCAGGGGTCAAAGGGAATATAGATAATCCAGTCCGAAGCTTCCGGTTGGAAAGAGGCCGAAGCCTTTCTGCGCCGGCTCAGACGGGGATTGGCGGTACGGTAAGGGGTGTCGCGGAAGAGGTCTTCCTCTTCCTGCTCGGCCTCGTCTTCCTCCAGCACGGTACCGGCCTTGAAGGAAACGGCAGGAGCACCGGCGGTGAGGCTGTACTTCTCCAGCTTGACGCCCAGGGCATCTACATAGTTGCAGGCGGCTTCTACCGACTCATAAAAGGCGGCGGCGTGACCTATGGACTTCTGGTTCCACTTCCAGTCGGCCTTCAACGTGAGGTCTCCCAGGCGGAAGTGTCCGTTCATCCATACTACGTCCAGCAGGGCCTGGGCCACCTTGGAGGCGGTGTACGGACCGGCAAAGGGGAGGGGCAGGCTGCGGGAGCGCCGGAGCTCTTCCACGGCCACCGCGTACTCCTCAATGGCACTTTCTTCAAACGAGAAAGAGTCCGGAGCGGGATCCAGGTGTTCATCGGCCAGGGTTTCGGGGTCTCCATCCGGCTCCAGCGGAGGCTGGGCCGTGCATTCCCGGAGCATACGGGCGGGGGAAAGCGGCATAGGGACACCGTCCAGAATGTAGCTGCTGTAGAGTAAGTCTGCTGCCATACCCCAAATATAAGCATTTTTCCATTAATATTGGTTATCTTTGTGGTATGGAATTGTCTTACGAAGAACTGTTAGCCCATATTTTCAAGCGTTTTCCTTCCGTGCAGGGAAACGGCTTTACGCCCGGTGCGTACAAGCCGGGTCTGGAGCATATGCAGCTCTTCGATGAGGTGCTGGGCCATCCGTCCCGTGCCTTCAAGTCCATCCACGTGGCCGGTACCAACGGCAAGGGTTCGGTTTCCAATCTGCTGGCTTCGGCCCTTACCTCCTGTGGCTACAAAGTGGGTCTGTTTACCTCGCCGCACCTTATAGATTTCCGCGAGCGCGCGCGTATAGGCGGGGAAATGATTCCCCAGGAGTACGTGTACGACTTCCTGAGAACGTGGCTGCCCTGGATCCAGAACCACGACCTTTCCTTCTTTGAAATTACTACCGGCCTGGCTTTCAAGTGGTTCGCAGACCAGAAGGTAGATGCCGCCGTCATAGAGGTGGGCCTGGGCGGACGCCTGGACTCCACCAACATCCTGGAAAAGCCGGAACTTTGCATCATTACCTCCATCGGCCTGGATCATATGGCCCTGTTGGGGAATACCGTTCCGGAAATTGCGGCCGAAAAAGCCGGCATCTTCAAGCCCGGCGTTCCCGCCCTCATAGGGGACAAGGACCCCCAGACCACGCCCGTGTTTGAGGAGAAGGCGTATATGCTTTGTCCGCTGCATTTTGCCGCCGACGAGCGTCCCAGCCTCTGGAGCCGCAGCCCGCAGATTCTCTCTGAGATGGATTTGCAGGCCGAGGTTCAAGCCGCCAACGTGCGCACCGTGCTGGTGGCGGTGGATCTGCTTAAAGAGTCTTTCGAGCGCCTGCAGGATGCCGACGCCGTAGCCGACGGCCTCATCCACACCGCCCGCAATATGGACTTCCGGGGCCGGTGGGAGCGGCTTTCGGACCAGCCTTATGTGCTGGCTGATATTGGCCACAACGCCCACGCCCTGAGTCACAACTTTGCCCAGCTGGAGCGTTATGTAAGCGAGGGCCGTTTCTCTTCGCTCATCATTGTGTACGGCATTATGGCCGATAAGGACCTGGACGCCATCCTGCCCCTGATGCCGGTGGATGCCACCTATATCTTTGCCTCTCCGGCTTCGGCCCGGTCCCTGCCTGCCAGCGAGCTCCTGCGCCGCTTCAACGAGTACCGCCGGAAGGAAGGCCTTCCCTGCCGCTCTTTCTTCTCCGGCAGCGTGCGCGAGGCCGTACAGATGGCCACCCAGCTGGCCCAGAACCTCTCTACGCAGCTCAGCCGGAGTGCTTCGGCCCAGCAGCCCGCCCCGCCGCTCATCTACATTGGCGGAAGTGCCTTTGTGGTGGCAGAGGCCTTACCGCTCTTCAAATAGCACGAAAGTTGTTTTTATCCATTTTAAATGGATTTGAAATATGAGAAAACTCCTGATAACCACTTTGCTGGCGTTGGCCGGCCTGTTTCCTGTTTTTGCAATGAATGACGACGGACACGTACTCACAGACCTCTGGAATCAATATGAAGAGGCCCGCAAGGCAGACCGCCCCCAGAAGGAGGCGGAGATACTGGCCGAAATCCGCCAGAAGGCGCAGAAGCAGCACCTTCCGGTGGATTTTTACGATGCCGCAACGAAGTATGTAAATACCGTTCAGAGAAGGGATTGGAAGCAGGGAGATGCCCTGCGGGAAGAGCTTAAGAAAGAAGTGGAGCGCTTTGACAATCCTGTGGTTACTTTCCTTTGGATGCGGGAATGGAAGCGGGCTTCTTCGGATGAGATTTGGGCCTATGTGAAGGAGCACGCCAAGGATTTCAAGGGCAATCATCCGGCCCTCCATAGGGGCGTGGACGGTTTCTTGAACGGGGCTCTGAAGCCTTTCATCCGTTCCGACAAGGAGTTTGCCCTGTGGAGCCTGCTGGGCTCCCGTCGCTTCACCAGTGATACGGAAGATGAGATTTACAAGGCCTTGAAGGCCCAACTGAACGGCTCCTATCCCGGAGACGGCGCCCTTGAGTACTATGTCCTTAGCCGGAAGTACAACCTGATGGCCGAAAGACCCAAAAAGAAAGCTGGCCTACAGGCCCTTCAGAACCAGTGTTTTGGCAGGGCTTTGGGTCTTTTCCCGGAGGCCGACCTGATGCTTTTGCAGAAAGAAGATCTGGACGAAGCCAAGGCCGATGAAAAGAAGTACAGGGCTCTTCACAGCTCCTGCCATCGTTTTGAAGCCCGCCGCAAGAGCTTTGCCGGAGACGAGGCTGTCCTTGCCAATGCCTGCACCGGCATTAGTTATCTTATTGACCAGTTGGAAGGGGAAGGCCTGGACGTGTTGGTGGATTCGGCCCGTATCCAGGTGCTGTTCAAGAACCTCTATCACGCCAATGTGACGCTCCGCGAGGGCAAGAGGACCATCAAGACTTGGAAGGTGGCCAATTTTGACCGGAGCTTCTATGTGAAGGATACGGTGAGCGTGGACCTGCCCCAGCTGCCCGACGGCGACTATACCGTGGAGGTTACAAGTGGTAAGCACACCGTACAGGATAATTATACGCGGTACACGCTGTCGCTGGCCACCCGTCAGGATGCCCTGGGCCGAAGCGTGTATGTGGCCGATTATAAGACCGGTGAGCCGCTTCCTACGGTGTCGTTCCGCCTGCTCAAGGGAGATATTGAGATGGCCAACACGTCTTTGCGGATGGACGGATTCACCCTGCTGCCGGAGGCTTTTACCAAGCTCCTCTCGAAGGACAGACGCACGTATTACAGCATCCAGGCCGTGAGCGGAGACCGCCGTTCTCAACCGCTGGGCCTGGGCTACGACTATATGGGGAGCCGGACCGATACAAGGCCCCGTTGCCGTATTTACCTGGACCGGGGAGCATATAATCCCGGGGACACGGTGAAATTCAAGGCTGTCCTTTATGAAGGAGACCCTTATAAAGGCCTCAAGGTGTGCAAGGGTGTGAAGTTGGAAGTGTACCTGGAAGACTCTGAAGACAACGAGGTGGGGCAGCTGAAACTTACAACCAATGAGTGGGGATCTGTTTCAGGTGAGTTTGTAATTCCTACCGGCATCCGGGGAGGATTGTTCACTTTGGGCGTGGAAGATTATGAGGATGTCTATTTCAATGTAGACGAGTTTGTCCTGCCCACCTTTGATTTGACTTTTGATTCCGTTACGGAACATTATGCCCCTGGCAGTGAGGTCCCCGTGAGCGGAACTGTCAAGAGTTATTCCGGCCACAGCCTGGCCGGAGCCCGCGTGAGCGTCAGGGTAGAGCGTTATGGCTCGGTGGTGCTGGAAGAGGAGAAGGCCCTGGATGCATCCGGCGTGTTTGCTTTCCGCTTCCCGGCCAAGGAAGAAGGGCAATACATAGTCGGAGTGAAAGTATCCGACGCCACCGGTGAGACCCAGGAGTTCTCCAACAGCTACTATATTACGGAGCATAAATGGGTAAGCATAGATATTTTGAATAAGGCCGATGCTCAGTTGGGTCGCTACAACACCAAGGTTGTCACTACCCGGGATTTGAAAGTGGGCTTTCAGGTTAGGGCTGGCAGTGCCTTCAACCTGATTGTGCCGGTCAGCTACCGTCTTTTGAAGGCCGATGGAAGCCTCTTCTCGGAGGGAACCGTTTCTTCCAAGGACATCTTACAGCTGACCCTGCCCCAGAGCGGCCTTTATACCTTGAAAGCCGAAGAAGAGGAAGTGGAAATCCTTTGCCTTTTGCCGGAAGACAGAACCCTGCCGGAAGAAGTGAAGCGCATCTTCCTGCCGCAAAAAACGGTTCTGGAAGCCTCTGAGGGGATTAATGCCCGCATAGGAAGCGGTTTGGGCCGGATCTATGCCGTGGTAACGCTCTATGGAGAGGGTCTTAAGGTGCTGTCTTCCAGTCAGTTTACTGTGGAAAGTGGCGCCGTGGAGGCTTTGCAGATGCCCTATCTGGATTCCTATCCCGATGTAGTGCGCCTGGTGGTGTTCTATTTTAAGGACGGTGAACAGGTGCGCTATAATATGTTGTACCGCCGGGCCAAGGGTAAGTATACCCTTCCGCTCCAATTTACCCGTTTTCAGGATAAGGCTTACCCCGGTACGCTCTATAGCTTTACCCTAAAGACAGAGCCTGGCGTTGAGGCGCTGGCTGCCGCCTGGGACAAGAGTTTGGAAACCATTAATCCCAACAATTGGAATCTGGTGAATATGCGGGAGCAAACGGTTTTGAGTGCGCAATACGATGCCGTTTGTGGCTTTGTCAGCGGGGGACGCCGCTACCGTATAGGAGGGGATCGGATGGTAACTATGGCTTCCAATACCAAAGCAGCTCCTGTGCTGTCCGATGCTCTCGAGATGGAAGTGGAAGGCGAAGCCTTGGAAGAGACCGTAGCGGCATATGGAAGGTCGGCTCCGGAAAAGGGCGTTGCCGTGCGCTCGGACTTCTCTTCGGCCCTTACCTTCCAGCCGCATCTGCGTCCTTCGGCCGATGGAACGCTGGAATTCAGTTTCCGTACTTCCGACAAGCTCTCTACCTATATTGTACGCGTGTATGCGCACGATAAGGCTATGCATAACGCCCTCTGCGAGAAGGAGATGGTGGTCTCCCTGCCGGTGAAAGTCTCCCTGCAGGAGCCCCGTCACCTCTATGTAGGAGATGTTTACGAAGCCGCCGTCACGGTTTCCTCTATGGCCGAAGAACCCGTTTCCGGTGTGATTAAGCTCAAGGCAGGGGAGTCTGTGCAGCAGATTCCCGTTACGGTGGCCCCCGGTACAACTGAGACACGTCGGTTCCAGGTTGTCATACCGAGCGAAGCGAGCGTATCTCTCACCGCATCCTTCATTGCCCCCGAGTTCTCGGATGCCGTTCAGGTTACCGTGCCGGTGTATCCGGCGGCCCAGGTGCTTACGGAGGCTCATTCAGCCGTGCTGCGCGATGCTATGTCCCGGGAGGCTCTGCTGGCCGACCTCTGTTCCCGCTTTGTAAACGTTCCGGCCTCAGAGGCTGCCCTCAAGGAAATTACTGTCCTGGATATGGTCAAGGACGCTATCCCGTCCCACGTGGATCCTTCCGCGGACGATGTCCTGTCCCTCTCCGAGGCCTACTACGTCCGCCTTATGTATTCCTCTCTCAATTGTCATTCTGAGCGTAGCGAAGAATCTGTTTCAGACGATGTTCTTATTGACAAGATCCTGGCTTGCCGGAACGGGGACGGCGGTTTTGCGTGGTTCCCGGGGATGAATTCCAATGCCATCATTACGGCCGTTTTGCTGGAGCGCTTTGCTCTCCTGCGAGACCGCGGATTTGAGATTCCGGACTTAAAGTCGTCCGTCAAGTTCCTGGATAACAAGCAGTTTGGTACTGTTTTCCCTATCTGGAACGGCTGGGTGTCCGATGCCCAGTATATGCGCGTCCGCGCCCTTTATCCGGAGGTTCCATTTGAGGTGAAGCCCGTTTCGGCCGCCGAGAAGAAGCGTTTCTCCGAGTTTAAGAAATATGCCAAGGATTACCTCACACCGTCCAAGAAGGACGGTCGCGGGCTGGAGGGGCAGATTCTCTCCAAGGCCCGTCGGCTCCTGACCCTGCGGTGCCTGAATGCTTCGGCCCAGGGTAAGGCGCTGGCCGGAGCGTGGGGTATCGGCCTGTCTTCTAAGCTGGAGAAATCCATCCAGGCCGATGTGACCTCTCTGCTGGAGTACGCGGTGGAGCATAAGGACGGCGGCTGGTACTATCCCAATGCCGTGATGCCTTTCCGCGGGCTTCTGGAAAGCGAAGCCTACGCCCACGCCCTCCTTTGCCAGCTTCTGAAGGCCGACAGTCCCGTCATTGCCGACGGCATCCGCCTGTGGCTTATGCTGCAGAAGGAGACGCAGAAGTGGGACTCCGATCCGGCTTTTGTAGACGCCATTACCGCCATTCTGGATGGCTCTGAGGCGGTTCTGAATACGCGGGTTCTGGCGCTTTCGGCCACTTACGAGGCGCCGTTTGAGAATATCCAGGCCAGTGGCAACGGCTTTACCATAGAACGCAAATTCTACAAGATGGGGGACAAGTGGGAACCTCTCCTGCCCGGTGAATCCGTGAAGGTTGGAGACAAGATCAAGGTGGAATACGCCATCTGGAATGCCGAAAACCGCAGCTTTGTGAAGCTCACCGCCGGCCGCGAGGCTTCGCTCCGTCCTGTGGAACAACTTTCCGGCTACATGTTCTATTATGGAGGCTATCGCAATGTGAAGGCCTCAGCTACCGAGTTCTACTTTGATTCCTACCCGGAAGAGAAGACCGAACTCACGGAGGAGTTCTTCGTGACCCAGGCCGGCCGCTTTGTGGCGCCCGTCACCGTCATCGAGAGTCTCTATGCGCCCCACTACCGCGCCAACTCGGCCTTCCGCCCGCCGCTAACTTCTGTGGACCAAAACAGTTAAGTCATCTTAAGGAGATAAGGGAAGGGGGAAGCGCGAAGCGCTGTGGGGGAATCCTTTCCCCCTGCCCCTGGGGGCAGCCGCGAAGCGGCGGGGGATGAGAGGCGCTTCCAGTATCGCAAACGCAAAAGAGAGACCGAAGGGGTCTCTCTTTTTAGTGGGCGGTACTGGATTCGAACCAGTGACCCTCTGCTTGTAAGGCAGATGCTCTGAACCAACTGAGCTAACCGCCCGAAACGGGATTGCAAAGGTAGTAATTAAATTTGAATTGACAAATTTTATCGCTAACTTGCAAAATAAAACTTTAATTATGATTGCAATTCTGGCCCTGGCGCTATTGCCGCCTTTCATTCTCATTTGTTATGTGTATCAGCAAGATAAGCTGCAGAGAGAGCCCAAGAAGAACCTGATCAAAGCGTTCTTTTACGGAGGTATTTCTATGTACGCCTCGTTGCTTATTTCGGTACCTTCTATGAATTTGGGTTTGTTTGGCAAGGAAATTACGTCTTACTTTGATGCTTTCCGTACGGCATTCTTTGGCGCCGCCATTCCGGAAGAGACGGCCAAATTGGTGCTGCTGTGGCTCTTCCTGAGAAAGTGCAAGGACTTTGACGAGCGTATGGACGGCATTGTGTACGCTGCCTGCGTGGGGCTGGGTTTTGCTTCGTTTGAGAACATCCAGTACCTGCTGGCATCGGGTTCCGATTGGGTTACCGTGGGCTTGGGCCGCTCCATTACGGCCATTCCCGCCCATTTTGGCTTTGCCGTTATTATGGGCTATTATTTCTCCCTGTTTTACTTTGACAGATACCGTGCTCCCGGTGCCGGTCTCAAGATGTGGCTGTATCCCGTGCTGCTCCACGGCGCTTATGACTGGATTGCTATGACCCAGGAAGTGAACCCGGAACTCAACGGCATTATTGCCATTGCCATCCTGATGCTGTGCTTCTGGCTGCTGAAGACGGCCCGTAAGCATATGAAGAGCCATCTGATGGCCGATACGGTATACACCCCCGGCGTAGACGAACAATAAAATACACAGATATGAAAAAGATCCTCCTCTTTGTCCTGGCAGTTGCTATCGCGTTCCCTGCCGGCGCTCAGAAGATAGTAAAAGGTTCCATTGAAGGAGTCCCTTACCAGGGTTCCTATCATCCCACCTATTCCAGTGACGGTGCCTCCTTTGTTCCCAAGAACATCATCCTGATGATTGGCGACGGCACGGGCCTGGCCCAGATTGCCTCCGGTTATTATGCCAATAATGGGGAACTCACGTATGCCAACCTCAAATATATGGGTTGGGTAACCACCCAGAGCGCCTCCAACTTTACTACGGATTCGGCCGCTTCCGGTACGGCTTATGCCACCGGCCAGAAAACATACAATCACGCCGTTGGTGTGGATATGGACAAGCGCCCCATCCCCAATATCCCCGAGCGGGTTATTGGCAACGGAGTCATCTCCGGCGTGGTCTCCACGGACGACCTTAACGGCGCCACGCCCGCCTCTTTCTTTGCCCATCAGGAAGACAGGGATATGACAAACGAGATTTGGGCCGATATGCCCGGCAGCGTGCTCCGCTACTTTGCCGCCGGAAGCAAGGAGAAATTCGAAAAGCGCCCTGAAGCTACCCAGAAAGCCATCAAGGATGCTTTCACCGTGGTGTATTCCCTGGACGACCCTGCCTGCGCTACCGCAGACCGTTTGGGTGTGCTGCCTCCGGCTGTAGAAACCGGTTATATTGTGAAAGGCCGTACGGATTTCCTGCCCAAAGCCACCCGCCAGGCCATTGATTTCCTCAATGCCCGCAAGAACGAGGGCAAGGGCTTCTTCCTTATGGTAGAGGGCGCCCGCATTGACAAGGCCTGCCACAGCAACGAGTTTGACAGCGCCGTGAAGGAGCTGCTGGACTTTGACCAGGCCATTGCAGAAGCCATCAAGTTTGCCGACGAAGACGGCAATACGCTGGTGGTCATTTCGGCCGACCACGAGACCTCCGGTCTGGCCCTGTGGGGTGGAGATCCTTCCAAGGGCAATGTGGAGGGCGTTCACGTGAGTGGCGGTCATACCCCCATTCCGGTTCCCATCTTTGCATACGGTCCCCACGCCCAGGACTTTATGGGCGTTCAAGGAAACGAGCAAGTGGCCCAGAAGATTCTGAAGCTCCTACTGTTTTAAAGAGAGTCTGAAGTCTGCGGGGGACATCCCCGTAATGTCTTTAAAGTTACGCCAGGCCGTTGTGCGTGAGCGGAAACCGGCATTGAAGAAAGCCGTCTGGACATCGATATCCGGGTTTTCCTTGATTTGGTTTACTACGCTTTCCACCCGCTTGGCGTTAACCATTTCCTTGAATCCCTTACCGGTCTCCTGCTGGATGATACGACCCAGGTAGGTGACATTGGTGGCGCAGAGTTTTGACAGGGAGGAGAGGGAAAGATCCGGGTCTCTCCAGGCTTCTTCCTGGTCCATAATGTGGCAGATGCGTGCCCACAGGTCCGGTTCCATAGGGACCGAGGCGAGGTCCGTTTCTTCCACTTGCTGAATCACTTCTGCCTGCCGTTTACTCGGGCGCAGACGCTCCTCCAGCTCGTATTCTGTGGAGAATGTGTAGAAGGTGCTGGCCATAATGGGCATAAGAATGAGCAGGTAGCCATTATTGGTGAGCATCAGCGCTATATGCGTGAAGCAGATGAGGATAAGTCCGATAGAGTAGATTACAATCCACGTGTGATAGGCGCTGCTCTTATAGTATTTATAAGGCAACAGAAGCGGAATGAGGCAGTACGGAATCATCAGGAACAGGGAAAGCAGACGGGCTATCACGTCCGGCTGGGTGATATTATTCCAAATATGTTCCGGGGCATACAGCAGGGTCCATCTGTCTGTGAAGAGCAGGTACAGGATGGCCAGCAGGAGTACGGGTAAGAAGAGCAAGGTGAAGTTCCGGGTGGTTAGCCAGTCTGGCTTGATCACGGAGATGGGATACAACACCATAACAATGTTCATACTCATATAGAGAAGGCCAATCCAGGGCTGCAGCAGGAAGAAGGGAAGCTCGTGGACGGTGCTGATAAGATTGCCTAAAATTACAAAAAGCGCCATAACGCCACTGAAGGTGGCGCCTATGGTGAGCATTCGACGGGAACGGTCCCAGTCTTCACTTTGCAATTTTATCAAATTATGGGCGCAAATGAAGCAAGCGGTCATTTCCACGGTCGTTGCTGCCAGGGACAGTAAAAACAGCAGGTTATCCATTAGTGTTTCAATTTTCGTTTCAAAATTAATAAAAATAAGTCGAAATACCTACCATTATCTGAATAATGAAACGCTTAGTCAAGAAAATGAAACCTGGAATCTTTCCAATTACTGTAATTTTGTATTAAGAAAGTAGAGCTCTGGCGTGCCTGGAATCCGTATTTGGCAAAAATGAGTCAGAGAAAATACAAAATATGACAAGAAAAGTGAAAAACTTTGCGTTGAGCCTGATGGGGTCCTGCTTGCTTTGTTTATCTGTAACGGAGCTGGCAGGGCAGGAGGTTTCTATCCGCAACAACCTGCTGTACGACGCAACCGGTACCCCCAACCTGGGCCTTGAGGTGCAGGTGGGGGACCACGTATCCGTGGGCGTAAACGGAAGCTTCAAGAGCTGGCCCCGTTTCCTGGCCTGGGACAACGACGTTGAGGAGAACCCTCAGCGCTGGCGTCACTTCCTGGTGGCCCCGGAAGCAAGATACTATTTCAACGAGGTGTTCAAGGGCGGCTTTGTTGGGGCCGACTTCCTGTATACCCACTTCAACGTGGGCGGAGTCAAGTTCCCCTTCGGCCTTTATCCCGAGGTTCAGGATCACCGTGACCAGGGCTCTTACTGGGGCGGCGGTCTGTTTGCCGGCTGGGCGTGGTGGCCCTTCCAGCACTGGCGCCTGGAGCTGGCCGGCGGAGCAGCCGTGGGTCTTGCCGCCTACGACCGCTACAACTGCGAACACTGCGGAACCAAACTGGCCGAAGAACGCAAGGTGGCCGTGGTCCCTCAGGTAGCGCTTAACGTAGCATACAACCCCGTGGCCCGCAACAAGCGCAAGCCTCGTGTCAGAACCATCGAAAGGACGGACACCCTCACCGTGATGACCCCTCCCGTGGCGTTTGTGGTGAACCTCCAGCCCGTGAAGGGCCCGGAGAGCGACGGCGACCGCCTGGCCAAGGAAAAGCCGTGGGTCATTCCCATCTCCAAGTATCGTCCGCTGGATTACCTGACCCGTCCGGGCCGTGACAGCATTATGTATGTGCTCTTCCCCACGGGCAGCTCCCAGCTTATGAGAGACTATCCGGAGAATGGCAGGAACGCCGGCGTCCTGGATGAACTGCAGCAAGCCATCGAGGTAATCAGAGACGACGAGACCACTTCCGAGATCCTCGTCTCCATCGTGGGTCTGGCCTCCATCGAGGGGGCGCAGGCCAAGAATGACACGCTGTCTGCCCGCCGTGCCCGCGCTGTGGCAGACTATCTCAAGGACAAGACTTTTATCAACCGCAAGTACTTTGAGACCATTGCCAAAGGAGAAGCCTGGGACTGGTTCAAGGATCAGCTGGAATCCATCCCCAATGGGGGAGAGGGCATAGATGCAGAGCAGGTAGAGTGGCTCCTTAACCTCGTGTACAACGTGAAGGACGCCGACGAGCGCGAGCGCCAGCTCCGCACCAACACCATCCTGTACCGCAAGGTGGTGGACCGCCTGCTGGGAGACCAGAGAAACGCCGGATACATCCGCGTGTACTATAACAACCGTCCTGACCCGGCAACGGCGAAACTGAACGGCCCCATCTACGAGCTCCTCAAGTCCAAGAAGTACCACAAGGCCGTGAAGGAGATCAAGGCCGATGACGCCGTGATGACCCGCGTGAGTCAGGATCCCGAGGCCGCCAACGCGTATGGCGTAGCAATGTACTTTGTGGCCTTGGACAACGAGGACGAGGCTGCCGAAAAAGAGGCCGTCGCCCTGCTGCAGAAGGCCGCCGCCGAGGGTTCTTCGGCCGCTGTCCAGAATTTGAAAGGAATTGAAACCTATGGCCCCGCCCGCAAGGAGTTTGAGGCCTGGCGGATAATGATGAATAAGTAATGCAGAGCGCAAAGAAATACATCCTGTTTGCAACGCTCCTGGCGGCCCTGACGGGTTGTCGGTGGGTGGATGAAGACTTGAGTATCTGCGATACGGACTATAATCTGGACTACGAGCTCCGGCTGGTGACCAATATGGCCATAGAGCTGGAGACCCAGCTTTCCCTGGAAGCCGATATTGCGGCCCGTACTGCGCTCACAGACTACTTGGGTAACATCTTTACAGACTATGCCCACGACGTGGATCTCAGTTTTTACGACGTTGTAGATGATTCCCTTAGGCTGCATCACGAGGCCCATATAATGGATGCCAGTGAATCCAGTTATACCCTGTACATTCCTGTCCGTCGTTATATGCATACCGCGGTAGCTAATGTGGTGGGGAATTCAGAAGTGACATTAAAAGAATCTGAGCGATGCCATACGGCGTCTCTTGTTCAGGCGTTGGGAGATACACTTAGCCCGCACAGAACCGGATTGTTTACTGCGCGACTTCCTATGGATATTCACGAAGGAGAAGATCAGCAGTTCGATGTAAACCTGTTTATGGCCAACTGTGCAACGGCCCTGGTACTGGACACGCTGGACAGTGGGGTTAAAGATATCCGGGTATTTGTTTCGGGATTTGCCACAGACTTCAATATCTGCGACAGCCTGTATCATTTTGACTATACGCCCATCATCAGAACGGAAGAGCTTCCTTTGAAGAACTCGGAAGAAATGTGCTTTGTAGCTGCGCATTTCCCTTCCCGCGGTATTCCTTCTACCCGCACGGTCATAGACGCTAATGACCTCTTTGTAAGTGAAGGGGCTGAGAATCCGCTTTGGACTATCAGGGTATATTCATATCTGGATGATGGAAGTATCACCGAATGCATTTTGGGCGTAACCCAGGCCTTGCTGCCAGGAGCTCTACGGGCTATAAAAGCCAAAGTATACTCCAATGGATCCCTTTTGCCGGAAGATACCACCGTTGCCGTGAGTATTACCCTTGACTGGGAACCGGGTCTGTCACCCGTCATAATATTATAGAAACAAAACAATTAAAATTCGTATTATATGAAAACTAAGAGTCATCTTTTCGGATGGGCCGCGGTCGTGCTTTCACTTGCTGCTTGCCAGCGGCAGGCCCCCGTAAACCCAAATCCTACGTACAATTCTGAGACCAACACGGTTACAGCGCAGTTTGTGCTCAATCTCTCTACCAGTAACGGAAAGGACACCAAGACTACGGCTCAGTACGCCCAGGTGGGAGGTTCTTTCCTGGGTATGGATCAGGTACATATGTTGGCCTATAATCTGGGAGACGAAAATAAGGGTAAAGAAACGGCCGCTACCCAGGGACATTTCTTCTTTAACCCCATGTATTATGATACCAAAGAGGAAAAATTGAAACCCATTGCGGCAACGCGAGATTTTGCTTTGGGCTCCCTTTTCTCGGCAGGCGAAGTCAGCACCGACAAGTCTTCCCGTATTGTGGAACTGGCTTTACCGCTGGGAACCAATGCCGTGGCCCTTTATGGAAAGGCTACCAAAACGGCCGACAGCGATTATCAAGGCAGCACCATAGCTACTGGAGATCCGTCCGACCTGAGTACCCTAAAATTCACCCTGGAAAGCCGTATGGCCAGTGAGAAACGTTTTAATGTGGGTGCGTTCTTCTTTTCTAGCATGATGACGTACTTCGTTACCAGCGGTTTGGTGAACGAAAGCTCTTTCTGGACTTATCCTTCTGGAAATCAGGACCGTTCTTATGCTTTCTGGTTTCCTGTTCCGGATAGTACTGTAGAAGCTCAACTTCCGGCAGACCCTAATGATCAGGATACGGCAGAAGTAGGAGGTGTGACCTATACCTTCTACAAGGGCCAGCTTTCCTGGAAGAATCTGGGAACCATGCACTATTATGAGATAACCCCTGGAAGCCCGGACCCTTCAAGCCTGTATACCACAAATGGCAGCACAACCAAATCGCCCGCTCCTTATAGATTTAACCCGCTGGGAGATGTGCTTGGACAGGCTTACTATTCCATAGTTTATGTGGTGAAGAAGGGGACTAGCTACAAGGAACTCCGTGCCGGTAGCGCAGCCTCTATTATCCGTGTTTGCGAAGACCTTTATTCTATTGTTGAGAAGTGCGTCTCTGCCAATCCCACTACTTGGGAAGAGTACGCTGCCCAGCTCCTTGCAAAGCAGATAAAGGGCCGTATGGAAAGATATTTTGCTCGCTATGACGACGGGTTTAATTTTATCCGGGGCACGGACGGAGGTGTCAACATTGCACAGCTCAAGGTTGTTACGGAAAGTGCAAGTTCTCAAGCTCAGTATAATGTGATTAGCGAGGACTTCCTGGCTGAGTTCGGGGTAGATTATTTTTATAATGTTAGTGCCGGTTATTACGGATTTCCCCAGAATGTGGGTCTCCCCTATGGCGCGGCCATTATGGAGTGTGCCCCCAATTGGTCTGATCAAAAGGATATGGATGATTTCTCATATACCCAAGACATTCCGGCTTATGGTATGGGAGGAGCTACATTCCCCATCAAGAACTATCGATTCCCCCCCGAACTGATGTATTACGGAAACTCTTCCCTTCGTATTTCTGACAAGGAAAAGAAGATTAGTGATTTTCCTGGTGCAGCCTCCCTTTGGGGCGACGATGATATGTGGAATAGTGACTGGGAGAGTAAGGGAACTGTAAAGGCTTCTACCCGTAGTGTTGCTATGAAGAACAGTATTAATTATGGAACGGCGCTGCTCAGATCTGTTGTTCGCTACGCCGACGGAGTTACGGCGCTCAAGGATAACAATTCCGAACTTCACCCGGGAGAGCAGGACAATAGCATTTCTGTCACTACTGGTGGCGGTTTCCTTGTAACCGGTATCGTGGTGGGTGGTCAGGCCGATGTAATGGGCTGGGATTTCACCCGCTATCCCGACAGCGGTGACTACACAGGAATGGGTTGGGATGCAACAAATCAAAAGTATACAGGTTTGTCTTTTGACAATAATAAATTCGACAAGATGATTTATGACCGGGTGGTGAACGGATATACCATTGGTCAGAGCACAACTCCCATTTATACCATGGTATGGGATAACTATGATGCCACCAAGGGGCCCGAGGAACAGAGTGATGTATACATTGCCGTAGAGCTCTATAATCAGACCGGTCAAGATTTCTGGGGAGAACTCAACATGGTGCGTAAAAACGGTATTTTCTACCTGGTAGGAAAACTCTCCCTGGAACAGGCAAAGACCGCTGCCCGTGCGTCAAATCAGGATGCATTCAAGAACCTTGCCCGCAGTGACTACAATTATCCTCCTTTCAATCCGTTAACTGGAGAAACCGTAAACGCTCCCCGCGTATTCATGCAGGATTATGTGACGGATGCCACACTTCTCCTGAATGCGGATGCACTCAAACACGCTTACCTTACTGTTCCGGACCTGAGAACCTCCCAGGTATCCCTTGGCCTTTCCATCGACCTTACCTGGCAGCCTGGTCTTGCGTTTGTGGTTAATATGGGTGTCCTGGAATAACCAATGACCGTCCGCTGTCGGCATATTGGCATTCTTTTGTTGCTGCCGGCCCTTTTTGCTTGTGAATCCAACAAGCTGGAAGGGCCTGACAGCTCGTCTTCGTTGCGCTCTGTCCATCTGGCTCTTTCGGTAGAGACGAACAATGGAGGGAAAACCAAGGCAGATGTCTCCATATTCACGGAGATGCAGGATAATCCAATATTCCGGGGGCTTACAGACATTCGGGTCATTCCGTTTGCCCAAATCACTAAAGTAGAACCGGAATCCCGGGCTCACAACCGTCAGTTGGACGCCCCCGGTTTTGCCAATCTTTTTGCTTCCACCAGTTCCTATTTATACTCTTCCGGAATTGATGCTTGGATTCCAACCCGGACAGGGGCACTGCTTCTGTATGGCCGTGCGCCAGGAGGCGGAGAAGATGCCGCTTCCCGGCACCGCTATGGCTCACTGGTACTCAGTAGCGGTTTCAGTAAGTCCAATCCGGCCACATTGGCTTCATCCCTGGGTTTTTACCCGGAACCTATGTTTGAAGGAAGCGGAATTCCGGACCAGGCCCGAGTTATCTGCGAGACGCTGAACAAGATTCTGCAAGGAAAGTATATAGAATTGTTGGCGTACTATGGTACGGGCTCCGACGCGGAGTGGGTCAGGGTTAACTGGAACGCTCTGGTTGGAGATCAGACACTCCGGGAACTATATCTTCAGATGACCAACGAGGGTGCCGTGTTGTCCGGTTCGGGACCGCTGGTAGAGGGGCTTCTTACCAGTTTATACAGTGTCCTCAGCGGTTTTGAGAGCCACAATTCCAATGTGTACGAAGTGGTGAAGAACGGGGTTGCTTATGAGGCCCGGAAAGGCCCTTCGCCCACGGCCCCCAATCTGGAATACAGGGATCTGTACAATGAGTTGAGAAACACCATCCTGTCCTTTATCCAGGGAGGGGTGCTGGATTCGGAGGGTAAACCTATGATCAGGGTGGAGGACGGCGTAGTCGAGTTTGTTGATGAGACGGTAAGGCAGTATCCCGAAAGCCTGGGTCTGCCTTCCGGCTGTGCAGTCCTTCGCTGGACTCCTGCAGGTTTCGTGGTTCCCCAGAATGGTGTGGTGGAAGGTATTGCGTCCATGGATCGTTATTGTTTTCCTCCGGCGCTCTATTATTATTCCAACACCACCATCCGCACGTCAGATAAAGACAATATCCAGGAAGGTTATGAGAGTTATTCTTCCTGGGATGAAGTCTTGTCGGACTACGATTTGGGCAATATGGTAACCAACAACACCAAATCCATTGCCCTGGTGACGCCGGCCAGGTTTGGTGTTGGAATGATTTCGGCTACGGTCAAGGCAACGACCTCACGTCTTCAGGACAACGACGAATATGTTGAAACAACTGTGGATGCTACCGGAACCAATCTCCCGGTGACAGGCTTTGTGATAGGTCGGCAGTATGCCCAGACTTTCGATTTCAATCCTGTTTACACGGAGGATGGTGAATACTACATCTATGACAATGATATCCCCGGTGTTTATCTGATTAAACCGGACAAAGATGATGAGGGGCACGAGCAGGAACTTGTTCCCATCCGTACTCTTTCACTCCAGACCCCGGACAACATGGATGCTTTTATCTGCCTGGAACTGAGGAACGATACTGGAAAAACCTTCCGTGGAGCCGACGGACGCGTCCTTCCCGGCCGAAAATTCTATCTGCTGGGTAAACTGGAACTGCCGGCTGGAGAACGTGATTTTGACAGTGTGGTGGTAAAAGGACACATTACATACGTTACCTGTGTGATTCATTCGCTGGCCGGTGCTTATAACTGCGTTCCAGATTTGGGCCAATCGCAACTAGTCTTGGGAGTTCAGACCAAAGTGAACTGGGAACTGTCCTCTCCTTCTACCTTGTTACTGGAGTAATGAGAAAGAGATTATTCATATGGCTTCTGTTGCCGGTGGTCTTCCTGGCCTCCTGCAACCTTATCTATGACCAGCCCGGCGCAGACGGATGTCCGGAGCTGAGCATTGCCATTGAGTTTCCCGAGAACACGGTTCCCCAGACCCGAGCCACGGTAGGTGAGGTTCCTGCAGAGAACAACGAAAATGCTATTTACAGCTTGGCCATCTGGGTGTTCTACTCTACCGATAAAGGGATCCACGCTCATGAAAGGGTGGGGAGTCTGTTGGTGAATGATATAAAAGATCTTCCCGCAGCTGGTGGCGTCCGAAAGTATTTCCTTAGTGTGGGTCAGTTGTTTATGCAGGAGCGCCCCGATGTGGATGTGTTTGTCTTGGTGAATGGAGCCTCCATTAACAGCAGCTTGACGGAGAACTCAACCTGGGCTGAGGTGTATAATGCCATGTTTGGCGGGGATGACTATTTCAGCCCCAATAAGCCTGTTACAAGTGTTCCCGACGGAGGTCTTCCCATGAGCGGTGTGGGTATAGGACTGACGGTAGGCGGTGAAGAGCCTTTCCTCAAGGTGCCCACCATTTCTGTCGGTCGTGCCGTATCCAAGCTTCGTTTCGTATTCAGCCAGATGTATACGGAGAACAATACGGAGGAAGAATATGCTATTGAGAAGGTTGTTCTGGATGGAAACCAACTCCCGGAATCTGAATACGTTTTCTCTCCTGAAGCCTATAGAATCGGTACGGATTATGTATCGCCCGATTTGGAGATTCTTTGGCCCAAATCTTTGGCATTGAAGTACTCGGAGACTCCAGAGATATACTCCTATGCCGGTCAGGATGGTCCCAGCTACGAGAAACTTATCAAAGACGGCATAAACAGCAACCAACTCTCTCACCTGGGTACTTATTACTTGCGGGAGAGTGATAAACGCCTTACGGGCACTGTCTATTATTCCATCACAAAGAATAATATTACGGAACATAAAGAGCTGTCTTTCATAATGGATAAGTCTGGAGATTTTGCCCGCAACCACACCTGGACAGTGTACGGGTACTTTATCTCCAACCGAACACTTCAATTGGGTGTAAGTGTTCTACCCTGGGATAAAAACAATTATACCATTAAGTTTAACAATGAGTCTCTTCAGGTTGTCCAGAAGTTTATGGTAGACCGTTCTACGGCGGCAGATGTGGTCAGAATAGGAGAGACAAATGTGTATCATGTGTTCCTGGATCCCAAAAGGGCGTGCCGAGGCTATTTGTATGTAACGACTCCCCAGGGCGGAAAGCTGGTGATTGAGCGCAAGGGATCGGCCAGTAGCTTGGAGGCCTTTGTGGTTACTGAGGAGGCAACCATAGACCCTACCCACAACGGCGGTCGTATAGATATTTTGATAGACCGTAACCGGGACCCCGAATACACCAAGGATCCCACTGGAAGCACCATTACGCTGGAGTTTAAGGCATATACCCCGGATGGAGACCGTGAAATTTCCGGTGCCTCCGAATGCATAGACCAGATTTATCATTTCTACCTATGATGCGCAGGCTGTCATATTGGTTTCTTTCGGTTCTTCTGCTCGCAGCGTGCGGGAAGGAGAATCAGGAGCAGGTGCAGCCCGAGTGGGGTGGACCGGTAATTGAACTGGAACTTTCCTGCGTGAATCCGTCAGACCCCACCAAGGCCGGCAGTAATGGAACAGAGAGCGGAGAGAATCCGTATCATGAGAATGATATCAAGTGGGTAGATTTCTACTTCTATCCGGGCGGAGCTACTTCTCAGCAGGCTACCTATCATGTCCGTAAGACTTCCGGAAGACGTGATAACGACGTTTTTCGTGTGGAACTCACCACCAACCAGGTGAATTACTTGATATTCCCGGTCCATGATAATATTACGGAAGCAACCGTTTTTGCCATAGCCAATGCTCCTGAAGGCACTCTGGACGGCTTGGAAGACACGTCTTTGGACAATATCATGGCTCAAGTTATATCGGCAGACTTTGCGTGGAAAAAATACCTCAATCACCGTCAGGAACAGTTTGTAATGAGCGGACAAACCTCCATTACCCTGGCGGGAAGAAGCCAGAAGATGGTCTCGCAGGGCGTGGTGGAACTGGCCCGTTATGCGAGTAAGATTACGGTGGGTATTAAAACGGAAGATAAAGTAGTAGTGGATCGCAAGGATGCCGAGGGCAATCCGTACACGGAAGAGTGGACCCCCCGTCTCTGGTCCATGCAGTTATACCTGATGAATGGTGTAAACAAAGTGGCTCTGAGTGGAAGCCCCGCTGGTACAACCGGTGGCATTACGCCCCAAGTAGATGATTACTTCGGCTATGATGAAAATCGCTTGGCGTTTTTTGACGAAGATAAGGTACAGTATTTTGACAAGAGCGGAGATTTTTACAATACCTTCCCCATGTATACCTATCCCAGTCACTGGAATTCCGGCGATGAGAAAGAACCGTATCTGAAACTGGTGATGACCTGGGACCGTAAGCCTTCGGGACAGCACGAATTCTATTATAAGATTCTTATTCCGCAGGATCGTCGCGGAGGAGAGTTCCTGAACAGTTTTGTGCGCAACAATTGGTATCATTACGACATTGAAGTGGGTGTTCTGGGCGCAGAAACCGACGAAGAGGCAGTAGAACTCCCGGCTAGCTTGTATATCGTAGATTGGCAGGAGAAGGAAGTGGTGGTGAACAAGGCCAGTATTGGCAATGCCCGATACTTGTCGGTAGAAGGAACGGAATTCACCTTGTACAACCAACCATCCCTATCTATTAAGTATACTACCAGTAACCCCGTCGAGATAAAGAATATACATGTTACTCGTCCTTATTATGGTGAGGACCAGACCTTGGGATATAATGATCGGTATAAAGGTGATGTAAAGCAAGTGGACCATTCAGACTCGGATGAATACGACGATATTTATCCGGAAGGAAGTTTTTATCTGGATTATTCGGAGGAACAGCGTAAGGCGTTGGCACCCGATGGAGAGGATTGGTTGCAGAAAACAAGTAAAACCATTGAGTTCACCCATGTCCTGAACAACGACTATACTTCCCTGTCGTTTGACTATTCTCCTTATACCATCACCTTTGATGTTGGACATGTCGACAGCACGGAAGAGTGGATGAAGCAGTACGATAAACATGTGACCATTGTTCAGAACCCGGGTCTTTTCATTAGGGCTACGCAAAATCCTGATACCTGGACGGGAATAACAGGGCCTACCACTCCAGACCATTGGGGATATGTTTATGTGAACAACGACCAATTTACCGTGAAACGCTACGAAGCTGATCCAAATAAAAATGACCCGGCCTGGCAGCTGGATCATATCTGGCGGGTGGTGCACTATTCCAGCGGAGGTACAGATATGTATAGGATAGATGTTTCCGTTTTGCCGGACGGCTCCGAATTCGTGTTAGGAGACCCCAGGCAGAGTACCCCTGTGAACCTTCGCCCTGAACCGGAGTATACTGAATACTTTGCTGAGGCGTATGCCATTAAAAATGGCACCATTGAGGAATCGAAGCGGAGCCTTGCGAATTATTATCCTACGGAAGCTTCTGAACGTACCCGGAATATGCTTGCTCCGGCTTACCGTATTTCCACTAAGCTTAGTGGTAGCGAATACAACGGAACGCCTTTGGAGCAAGCCAAGATGCGTTGCGCATCCTTGCAAGAAAACGGTTTTCCGGCCGGCCGCTGGCGTTTGCCTACGGAGGGAGAAGTGCGTTTTATTTCCATGCTGTCTGCAAAGGAAGTATTTGAGTGGCAGTTCGGTGGCAATTACTGGTCGGCCAATGGGGCGGTGAAGGTAGATAAAGATAAGAAGACGGTAACACCCACAACAGTGGACAAGGCCTTGCTCCGCTGTGTATATGACAGTTGGTATTGGGGAGATGACCGTGTGGTGGCTGATTCTGATGATAAGCCTATAATTGTAAAAGACAATAGCGGAACACCTAAGATATTTGTGTGGGGAGATGCTGCGAGATGAGAAAGTGTTTTTTCATATTGATAGCCTCGCTGGCGGCGTGGTGCTGTACCCGGGAAGTAGAGCCTGAACAAGAGAAGGATGCTCCCGAGGGAAGGGTTAGTGTTACCTTTACTCTAATAGCAGAACAGGCATCCACCAAGGCCTTGGGAGAGGCATATAATCTGAACAGAGTTAATATTGCGGTATTCGGTGGTTCGGGTTATTTGAAAGAGTACTATCAGGCAGACAAGTTGGTACCTAAGGGTGGTAACAAATACGAGTGTACCATCTCCCTTGCGCTCACCAACTCCAAGCGCAAAGTTCACATTCTTGGAAACGGCCCTAGCGGCATTCCTTTTGGCCGAGACTATGATGTCCTTCCTCCCATCCTAGGTGAGGAGGAAGAGACAGGCTATTGGCAATTGATTCTTCTGGATAAGGTGACGGCCAAGACGGATGACGATGGTAATCTCATAGAACCGTATGAAGCCTCGCAAGAACTGAAAGATGCTTTTAAAGAGGTCCCTCTTATCCGTAACTGGGCCAAGATTGAGTTGACCGCCCAGAGCAATTCTCACTTTACCCCTTATAGTTTTGCCGTTGTCAATGCCCCCAAGAAGGGAACCATAGTGCCTTATGGAGGACAAAAGGGCTTCATTACGAACTATAAGGATTTGTCTTATGCCCAGTTAGAAAGCGAAGAATATCAATATACCGGGAATCTACCATCTTCCAAAGCTGAGTTTAAGCCCTTAACTCTAATTAAAGATGATTTTGTCAATAAGACCAACGGTGTGGTGGCGTATAAGGAAGACAAAGATCTTGAGCCTGGCGAGATACGTCCTGCTGTTTACCTATATGAGCGCCCCATTCCCGATGGAACCATAGAGCCTACGTATGTGATTGTATATGGAAGGTATTATAATCCTTCAGATATGTCGCTTCCTTCCGAAGAAAGGACCAATGGCGTAGATTGTTTCTATAAATTGGACCTGATGTCTGGTGGAGAGTATTATCCCATCCTGCGAAACTTTAGGTATACCATCAATATTGTAAACATTTCCGCTCGCGGTCAAGACACGCCTGCGGAGGCAGCCGCAGCCGCCGGTAGTGCAGACGTGTCGGCCGATGTGAACGCTTCTCACCTGCCGGATATTTCTGACGGTACGCGCCGCATGGCCATCCAGCCCTGGATGTCCTACACTTACCTGGAGTCGAAGGATGAGGATCCTGATGAACCCGATTTGTTTGTGGTTTTCTACGACGATATTAATCCGGGGGCCAATGGAGAAGAGGCGTTGCCTAATATGGATTTGAGCAGTGTCGATTTTGAATTGATACCTGAGGATGCCGGCATCTTGAAGAAGGAGGAAGTGACAATAGGGAAGCCGGTGGGTTATGATGAACTGCCTGATATCCCTGACCCCAAGCCAAATGATTACGGATGGCGTCCTATCAGTTTTAGTATTGCCAGCCCTACGCAGGCCCGTGCTCGTACCCAGACACTTCGTATCTTTTGTAAGAAAGACATGGATGACCCGAATGAGTCACCTCTTTACCGCGATATTGTGATATCCCTTTTGCCCGTGCAGACCATGCGAGTCAGTTGTGGAGAGAATCGTATCCTTCGAAAGAAGGGAGCGGAAGTAAGGCTTGATGTGGATATTCCGGACGGACTTGTAGAGTCCATGTTCCCTCTTTATTTCAACATTGAGGCCAGCAATCTCACCCTTACGCCTGACGATTCCCAAACGGATCATGTGCTTCCGGTTGTTTCGGGAGAAACCATTATTGATGACAGTCACAAGCACTCATTTTACTTCCAGCGCACGGTTACCTGGAGCGAGTATTCCGGGCTTACTTCTCATCTGGATTTGGAGGAAGAGACGCGTTGGCGAACCTTCTCCAGCTATTTCAAGACCAATTGCGACGACAGTAAAACGGATGTGTACGTGGCCAACCGGTTCTTTACAACCGGCAAAACCCACTTTGACAACATAGAGTCTTTCAGCAATCCTCGTTATACTTCGTCCATTCCATATGTCTCCGGAGGTTCTGTAACCGTGGAGGCCGGTATGATGGACGACCAGGGCCCCTACGAGACCGTTTATCTGGAGCTGAAGAATCTTGAGCCGGCCGATGAAAGTTGGCAGCCGGTATCATCCGATCCGTTTGTTAAAAAATATGCCTATACTCCTACGTCCAAGAAAATGAAATTCAATCTGAAGACTACGGCGGTTGGCGGAGATGTGTCTGTTACGCTCTCTACTCAAAGCGGCGGTTATGAACCGGTTACGCTGATCCCCTGGCACTTTACCAACGCGGGCTTTATAGACGGTATGATTATGCCGTCTAGCACAAACGTGGCAGTTTATTCCCAGGTGGTGTGGGGTGGCGTGAATGCGGACAAAAATTGCAAAGTGCTCCTGGGCTATAACACAGATCCTGCAAAGATGCATCCCGTCGTATGGCTGAGAGATAACGGCGGAGGGCTCAATATCCCTACCACTCATACCCGAGAAGCAGGATATGATACGTCCACTCAGCATAAAAATTACTCGGGCCAGAATAACTATCATTGGACCGAATTGGATACCAAGGATGGTAGTTTCGAGAACGCATCCCTTACCCTTAGCGCCATAGGGTATGTGGAACAACCTATTTCTGCAGGCCGCTTTAAAGGAAGACTTTATTCGTCCACTTTGAGCACGAATAAAACTAGTGGAACGAATGTTTCATGGGAGTCTTTCATCAATAATGGGAATGAGTACAGTCTTGATATAACGCAGGAACAGGTAAAAGGCAACTTCTCTCTCAAACTAACATCCGATAATGCTGAAAAAGTGCCAGAAATACATGATCCCGGCATATTATTGCCAAAGGGCGGCCACTATACGTGGAAGTTGCAGGTCTCATCAGATCATGGAGATGTGGCCCCCTATTATGTCCAGATTACCTATTACCAGGACGGCGAGACGCTTCTCAGACCGCGCTCTGCAGAACCGCAGCAGGACGATAGCAACTATTTTGTGTATCCTGGTAACTATTCCGATTATGTTTGGGATCTGTCCAACCGACAAACCGTCGGCAGTCTTGTTATGAACGCGTATTCAGATAGGGACATCGTGATAACCCGCATTATCGTAAGAGGTTTCCACGGTGTGGTCTATGATTCAGATAATAAGGAAGGCGGAGACATTGGTTTTGACGATGATCTTGGAGATGGAGGTAAATTATGATTAAGTCGGTATATGTAAAGATTCTTCTGATAATGGCCTTGGCTCTTTCTGCTGCCTGTGGGAAGGAGCCGGATGCCCCTTCTCCCGCTCAAGAAGTGCAGACCGTGCATTACAAGGCTACCGTCCAGACAGGAGTTGACACCCGTGCTACCGTAGGAGATGATATGAAATATAAGTTTGAGTCAGGGGACAGGGTATACGTGGAGAGTGAAGACGGCAACTTGTATGGATTCCTAACTATGTCTGTGGATGGCGGCGTTGGTAGTAGTGTGGCCCTTTTTGAAGGTGACCTTAGATACGCGGGAGAAACGCCTTTCGAAAGAAGTGACGATCCGGTTGTTAATCTTACTCTTGTGAGCAAGGAGGATGCTTTACATAAAATAACGGATAAGGGTAAGCTTGTCCCTATTGAAAGTGGAAGTTACCCCTTTGATGAATGGGCACCTACCCTTGGAGAGGCGGTTAGCCGTTTGAGCCATTTCACCGGATCTGCTCATTTCAACGATGCGCATTTTGACCTTCAGCAACAGTCCGGCTTTTTGAGGTGTTTTGTTAGGATGGAAAAAGAGGATGCGCCGGTAGATCGCGTGTTTACGGTTACACTGCTCAACAATGGAACGGTTTTCAGAGAGGCTAGTGTTAAGGTGAGCGAAGCGGGTTCTATCCCCTTTGTTTTTGCATATCTGGGTGGCCACGTGTCCTTGGAAAGTGCAAAATTGATTGTAACGTACAACGATTCCGAGAAAGCAAGATTTGAGGACATCGCCCAAAAGGATCTTGCCGCAAATAAGTATTATTCTATTTCCCGTTCCACGCTTTCATTCGATGGCTTCCGCATCAGGGCTAAGGAGGATAATACAACGATCACTTTCACTTATACTTTTAAGGATTCCGGTATTCAGTATAGTCTGGATGATGGGGCGAGTTGGATAGAATACACTGCTCCGTTTACTTTGAAGGCCAAGCAGGTTGCCTGCATAAAGGGGAGTCGTACCAATTATAAAAATGAGAAAGCGAACGATCAATGGTGGAATCCCGATGATAAGCCTATTTTCAAAGCCAACAAGTTATGCTATATTTCCGGTAATATCATGAGCCTGCTCAGTGACGAGGATCATCTTACGGAGAGTGCTTTCCAGGGCGCTTTTTCCAGAGGTGGGAATGCTGTTACGTACATTGATATTGACCCGGATGATCCATTGATTCTCCCTGCTACAGAGCTCGCTCCAAGGTGCTATATGCGAATGTTCCATAACTGTACTAGTCTGACAACAGCTCCGACATTTACAGTAGAGAAAACGGCTGAGAAGTGTTGCTACAACATGTTCCGCAAATGCACGAAGTTGTCACACGTGGGTTCCATTGAACTATCGGCAATGACGCTTTCTATAGATTGCTATCGAGAATTGTTTAGAGAGTGTACCAACTTAAAGTCTGCACCTATATTGCCTGCTCCCACTCTCGTTCAAGAGTGTTACCGACAGATGTTCTCCAGTTCCGGTATTAAGAGTATAGTCTGTCTCGCTACCGATATTTCGGCAACGAACTGCCTAAACGAGTGGGTGTCTGGTGTCCCTTCCAGCGGTACTTTCTATACTGCCCCTGGAATGACTAAAGCTTTTCCTAGTGGAGCACATGGTATTCCTACCGGCTGGGATGTTGAGGAGTACAAAGGCAATTAATTTTTCTCCAGTATAACTAACTGGTAACCAATTTTTCACTTCGGCCTCTCTTCGGAGAGGCTTTTTTTATTATTCTGCCACAGTAAAGGCAATACTGGTGGTGTTGCCGTCCCCGTCCACTACGGTGAGGGTGTGACGGCCTACGGGCGGGGCCAGGAGCAGCTCGTGGATAAAGCGGGTTTCTCCCACAAAACTCTGGTCCAGATGCCACCAGAGAGTAGCATCGGAGTTGTGGTGCGCCACGCGGAACACCACGCCTTCCACCTCGCCGGACAGCTGGCGGGGGAGGTACAGAACCGTTCCGGAGCTGGGGTATATAAACTCCAGAGGCAGGGCCGAAGCCACCTTCTTACGAGCCCCCACGTATTCCGGATGATGCGGCTTGTAGAACCATTCCATAGCCGGCGACAGAACAAAATCCCCGTTCCGGTGATAGGGGCAGGGGTCGCTTTGGAGACAGGCCGAAGGAAGGAGCATCTCCTCCGTCTCAGGACATTCCGGCCCGGCCAGGAAGCCGGATTTTGTACATACGTTCGCAAATACAGATTCTTCGCTACGCTCAGAATGACAAGAAATCTCGAACCATTGATCGGAGGCCGGGAGGAGGTTAAGGATGTCAAACATCACGGGACCGGCGGTGCGGGCGCCGGTGAGGCCCGGAACGCCCTGGCCCTCGGCATTGCCGGCCCACACGCCAATGGTGTACTCTGGTGTCATACCCACGGCCCAGGCATCGCGGAAGCCATAGCTGGTGCCGGTCTTCCAGGCCGCCTTGCGGACGGAGCGGATGAGCCGCCAGTCCAGTTCGTCGGGACGGTTGACTTCCTTTAAAGCATCCAAGGTATACCAGGTGGAGATACGCTCGCTACGCTCGGTATGACAGGAACGGTCGGAGCCGGGCATGACGGAACGGGCCATAGCGCTGTAGGCGCGGGTGATTTCATCCAGGCGACCTTCGGCTCCGCCGAGGATGAGGGAGAGGCCGTAGGTTTCGGGGCTGCGGGTGAGGGTAGTGAGGCCGCGGGCCTGCAGCAGGGAGTGGAACTTGGGCACGCCGTATTGCCGCAGGAGGAACACGGCCGGCACGTTGAGGGAACGGGCCAGGGCCTCGGCGGCGGGCACGGCGCCATAGAACTGCCGGTCAAAATTCTGCGGGGCAAAGCCGCCCAGGTTCACGGGAATATCGGGAAGCAGCGTGCGGGGAAGGATGAGCCCTTCCTCCAGGGCGGCCTCGTACAGGAACGGCTTGAGAATACTGCCTGTGGAGCGCGGCGAGGCGGCAATGTCCACCTGCACGCCGGGCCGTTCGCGGTAGGGCGAAGCATTACCTACATAGGCCACTACCTCGCCGGTGCGGTTGTCCATAACAACGGCGGCAAGGTCTGCCACGCCTTCCTTGGCCAGTTCGTCGGACTGGCGGTCCACTGCGGCCGAAACGGCTTTCTGCAGCCCTATCCGCAGCGAGGTGCGGGTGCGGACGCCCTTGGGACAGCTCTCTACGTAGTGCGGGGCATAGGCCGGCAGCGGCAGCGGGGCTTCGGGCAGCGGCTCTTCCAAGGCCGCTTCATACGTATCGGCCCCAATGTCTCCGTGCTCCAGCAGCCGTTTGAGAAGGCGGTTGCGCTTTTGCAGGAGCTCCTCCCGGCCGCGGCTCAGGTGCAGTGTGGCAGGGGCGTTTGGCAGGACGGCCAGGGTGGCGGCTTCGGCCCAGGAGAGTTCCGAAGCGGGACGGCCAAAGTAGCGCCAGGCTGCGGCTTCCAGTCCCACTACGTTGCCGCCAAAGGGAGCGTGCGAGGCATACAACGCCAGGATGCGCCGCTTGGAGTAGCGCAACTCCAGCCGCGTGGCCAGTACGGACTCTATGAGTTTTTGCTTGACGGTGCGCTCCTTCTGGCGGCTGAGGCGGATCACCTGCATAGTGAGCGTACTGCCGCCGCTCACCACGTGACCGCTGCGGAGGTTCTGCACCAGAGCCCGGCCCATAGCCACGGGATTCACGCCCGGATGCCACCAAAACTGCCGGTCCTCAAACTGTACCAGCGCCGTGGCAAAGCGCTCCGGTACGGTGTCGCAGGGCGGGAACCGCCACTGCCCGTCGGCCGCAATGCGCGCGCCCAGCAGTTCGCCTTCGGCACTCTCCACCACGGTGGAGTAGGAAACACCCTTGAAGAGGTTGCGGGGAAGACAAAACAGATAGCCTAGCAGGAGTAATCCTGCCAGGCCATATATACAGATTCTTCGTCGCATACGCTCCTCAGAATGACAAAACTACTTGGTCACGGCTACGGTACCGGAGGCGGTGGCGGCCTGGACGGCCGGCTCGTACATGGCCTCGGCCACTATGGACGGTTGCATATAGCGACCTTCATAGGCGGCGCGGAGCTGCACGGTGAAGGTCTTGTAGCGGCCGGCGGGCAGCGCGAAGAACCAGTTCACGCGGTCGTCGCGGATGTCCTTGTAGTCGTAGGCGTCTTCGGAGGCACCGCCCGTGAGGCGGTCGTTCTGGATTTCCCAGCCGGAGGGGACGGGGAAGTTCAGGGCCAGGTTCTCGTAGGCCTTGATGCTGGAAGTGTTGGTCACCTTCACCGTGGCCACAAAGCGGGTGCCCTGCGGCAGGGAGGCGGGATTTACGGCTGCTCCGGTTTCGGCCGAAGTATACTTGATTTCCAGCTTGAGGCCGTTGGAGGTGGCGGTACGGACGGCGGTGCGCTGTGTCTTGACCAGGGTGCCGTACACGATGCCCTGCGAGAGGTTCTTCACTTCCTGCTCCTTGTCTACCGGCACATTGACATTCTTGTCGGCGGTGAAGTTCTTTTCTCCCAGGTTCACCCTTACCACGGAGGTGGGCACCTTGTCGTAGAGGTGGCGGTAGGCCACGGCGGCAAAGGCGGTCTCCTGGGTGCTCATATAACGGTCGGCCGGCTCGGAGGCCACAGAGAGGGCCTCGGAAAGGTTCTCGCAAAGGGCCAGGGCATCCAGGGCCACCATACGGTCACGGTAGCCGGTACCATAAGTGAGGTTGTAAGGCTCGTACTCCGGGAAGTCCTTGCCAATGCCTTCCAGCAGGTCCTTGGCCAGGGCGGCCTTGCCGCCGAGGGCATAGGCCCCGGCCAGCATATAACGGGCCCGGTCTCCAATCTTGCCGGCTTCCTTGAGGCGGTTCATACCGGACAGCTGGACATCACCGGTCAGGGCCATAGTGTACAGACGGTAGGCTTCGTCCAGGTTGGAGAAGAAGTTGTCTCCGGCCACGCGGAACACCTGGCTCATCTTCTTCTGGTAAGATTTCCAGTTCTTGAGCACGCCGGCGTTCACTTCAAAGCCGGCCTTGGAGGCTTCGGTAAGGAAGTGTCCGGCCATAGAACTCACCCACGTATCGCTGCTGTTCCCGCTCCAGTAGGCAAAGCCGCCGTCGCCGTTCTGCCGGGCGTAGAGCTTGGAGATATAGGTGGGGATGAGGGCCTTGGCTTCGGCCGCATCTTCTTCCGACAGCAGGGGCAGCAGACTTACCATAGTAAGGCCGCGGGCGCTCAGCTGTTCGCCGCACTCGTACGGGTATTTCTTCATATTCACAAACCAGGCGTGGGCGTCCGGAGCCGGGAAGCCGGCCAGTTGCAGCATACCGGGTTCCACTTTGCGGCTCTCCTCGGGCTTGAGGGTGAAGCGGGTTACCGTCACAATCTCGGGCTGGGGGTTCTGCACGGTAAGGGCAATGGTCTCCGTGGCCTTGTGGCCGGAGCCGGCGGCATCTACGGTGATGTGGGCCACGCCTTCTTCACCGGTGGCCTTGAGGGCAAACTTAACCAACTGGTCTCCCTTAGCGGCAAAGGTAAGCTTCTGCGAGGTGGCACCTTCCAGTTTCACGGGACCATCCACCTTCACGGAAACGTTGGCTTCCTTGACGCCGTCCTCCATAGCAAACACGTTCACAGGAATCTGGCATTCCTCGTTGATGCCCATCACGCGCGGCAGGGTGGTCACCACCATTAGCGGGTTGTTCACGGGCACGGTCTTTTCGGCATTGCCAAAAGCACCGTCGTGACCGGCTACCACCATCACGCGCACGCTGCCCACATAAGTAGGAAGTTTGAGCTTGAGCACATCGCCGCCCTTCTGCATCACCTTGGGCTGCAGGAACAGCACCACAGGGTTGAAGCGGTTGTCTTTTCGGGCACTAACCACGTTCTCCTGGTCGCCGCCGATGGAAGCAATGGGGGTGAACTTGCCGCTGAAGGCACCCACCACCTGGTCGTACAGATCCCAGGTCTTGACGCCCAGGGCTTCGCTCTTGTACATATAATCCCAAGGGTTGGGGGTCTTGAAGGCCGTCAGATCCAGCAGACCTTCGTCCACGATGGCCAGGGTGTAGGTCATAGGCTTGCCGGACTTCTCATTCACCTTGACGGTGAACTCCTCGTCCGGGTGCAGGACCTCCGGCAGGGTAACCACGGGCTCCAGGTGCGAGGCGGGGTTCTCCACCTTCACCCGCTGGACACCGTACATACGCAGCGGGAGGTCGTTCTCCGTGGCGCCGTAAGGCTGCAGCAGGGTTACGTGCACATAGATATTGGGAGCCATACCGGGCTCTACGGTAAACTTATAAGGGGTATCCTTCTCCGACAGGCTTACCCACTCGCGCTGCAGCACGCCGCCGGCATTCTCCAGGGATACCAGGGCCTGACCGCCCTTGGCGGCCGGGATGTACACCGTGGCTTTCTCGCCCACCTGGTAGGAGGGCTTGTCGGTGGAGACGGTGAGCATAGTGAGGGCCTCGGGGTCCTGGCGGTTGGCGCGTCCGCGATAGTCGGGCCAGTCAATGGTCACAAAGCGGCCGCTCACGTGACCGGAGGTCTGGTCCTTGGCCAGGATGAGGTAGTTGCCCCATTCGGGGTAGTCCACGCGAATCTTGAATCCGGTGTCTTCGGCCCCGGAGGTGAGGGTGCCGGAGGCAATCTTCTTGACGGAGTTGCCGTTCACATAGGCATCCAGCTCTCCGCCGGGATTGGCCCACCACCAGTTCCAACCGGTCTTGAATACCACGTATTCAATCTTGTGGCCCTTGACGCGTTTGCCCTGGGCATCTATTACGGCCAGCTTGACGGGCTGGTCCTTGTCGGTCTCCAGGAAGTCTCCTTCCGGAACCTTGATACCCACGTAGGCGCTGTACGGGGAGTAGGGAAGGGTCTCGGTGGTAAAGCTCTCGTCTCCGCCGGGTTCCTCTACGCTGGTTACCACAAAGGCCTGCAGGAGGCCCGGGGCGCCTTCGGCGGCCGGGAACTTCACCTGCACAGCAGCGTTGCCGGTGCCGTCCAGACGAGACTTGTAAAGGATGTATTCGGCCGTCGTAAACTGCGATGCCGGGTTGTAGAAGCTGTATTTCTCAAAGCCCTTGAAGGGGGCGCCGGCTTTGCGGAGGGTCATTTCGGCCCTTACACTGCAGTCGGCTGCACTGCCGCCGGCCAGCCAGCTGGCGGCTACACGCAGGGTGCTGGTTTCGCCGCTCTGGAGCATCTCCGGGTAGGCCGTGGTAATCTTGAGGCGGTTGGGCTTCACAGTCTCCACGTGCAGGGTCTTGTGGAAGGTGCTGCCACCCACTTTGAAGTAGGCGTTCCAGTAGCCGGTGGGATCATCGGCCTTGGTAGTTACCTCGTAGCTGTAGAAGCCGTCGGTGCCCTTGGCCACCTGCTTGGTGTAGAACTGGCCTTCGGGGGTGTAAACTTCCAGAGTGGCCGGGTGGCCTTCGGGGAGGTTCTTGCCCTTGTCCTGGAGGATGAGGGCATA